>DATCWW010000146.1:0-5854 GCA_036566145.1 Gemmatimonadales bacterium | reverse complement strand
CGGCAGCAGCGACCGGCATCCGGCGGTGATCGCCCGCTGCGCGGGGGTGGTGGACGTGATCCGCACGGTGAACTTCGCCCGGGAGCGCGGGCTGCGGCTGGCCGTGCGCGGCGGAGGCCACAACATCGCCGGCAACGCCCTGTGCGACGGGGGAGTGGTGATCGACCTCTCCGGCATGCGATCGATCCGGGTGGATCCAGCGCGCCGCACCGTCCGGGTCGAGGGAGGTAGTACCTGGGGCGAGCTCGACCGGGAGACCCACGCCTTCGGTCTCGCCACGACCGGAGGTGTCGTGTCCACCACCGGGGTCGGCGGACTGACGCTCGGCGGAGGGATCGGCTGGCTCGCCCGCTCGTATGGGCTCGCCTCCGACAATCTGGTCTCGGTAGACGTAGTGACCGCCGACGGCGAGCTGCGAACCACGAGCGCGACCGAGGATCCCGACCTGTTCTGGGGCCTCCGGGGCGGGGGCGGCAACTTCGGCGTGGCGACCTCGCTCGAGTTTCGCCTGCACCCGGTCCGGGAGGTCGTTGGCGGGCTCCTGATCCACCCCTATGCGGCCGCCCGCGACCTGCTTCGCTTCTACCTCACCTTCACCGCATCCGCACCGCCGGCGCTCACCTGCTTCGCCGTCCTGGGCAGCGCGCCCGATGGCCAGCCGGTCGCGATCCTCGCGGCGTGCTATCACGGGCCCGCCGACGAGGGCGAGCGGCTGCTGCGCCCCCTGCGTACCTTCGGCAGTCCTCTGGTCGACGGGATCGGGCGGATGCCCTACCCTGCCCTCCAGAGCATGCTGGACCAGGCCTACCCGCCCGGGCTCTTCCATTACTGGAAGTCGAGCTTCCTGACGGCACTGGACGACGACGCCATCGATACGATGGTCGCGCAGGCAGCCGAGCGGCCGACGCCGATGTGCCACCTGGTCATCGAGCAGATGGGTGGTGAGGTGAGCCGGCTGGATGCGGACGCCACCGCGTTCGCCCACCGCCATCGCCCGTACAACTTGCTGATCCTCGGCACGGCGGCCGACCGGGCGGATGTGGATGCGTGCACCGGATGGGCCCGGCGGTGCTGGGAGGCGATGCAGCCGTCGGTCGCCGAGGGCGTGTACGTCAACTACATCGGGACGGAGGGAGACGAAGGCTCGAACCGGGTGCGGGAGGCCTATGGGGCCGCGAAGTACGAGCGCCTCGCGAGGCTGAAGACCCGGTACGATCCGACGAACCTCTTCCGGGTGAACCAGAACATCCGGCCGACGTAGCGGGCCGGGGAGGCGGTGAGGCTCCGGACACTACGGGGCAGCCGATCGACGACAACTCGGCCGAGGTCTCCTCGAGGCCCCTGGAATCGTCGATCGTCGCCGGCGCCCTTGACTTCCCCGCCCCGAGGGCGATGCTGCGAGAGCCTGCTCCCGGGGAGCCACAGTGTTCCGATCCCGCCTTACGCGCATCCTGCTGCTCGCCTTCCTCCTGGTGGTGTTCGTCCTGCCAACCTCCTACGGCCTCATCACCGACTGGTGGTGGTTCCGTGAGATCGGGTACGAGGTCGTCTTCACCCGTGCGCTGACCACCCGGGTGCTGCTGTTCCTGGCGGCGGGCGGGCTGACGGCCGGCGTGCTCTACGTGAACCTGCGGGCCGGACAGCGGGGGCTGGTCCCCAACCCGATCGTGCTCCGGATCGCGCCGACGGCGCCGCACCTGAACCTGACGGCAGCCCTGCGGCGCCTGAGCCTGCCGGTGGCGGTCGTGCTGGGCCTGCTGTCCGGCCTGGCCGCCACGTCGGCCTGGGACGTCGTCCTCCGCTCCATTTACGGCACCCCGTTCGGAATCGCGGACCCGATCTTCTCGCGCGACATCGGGTTCTACGTCTTCACGCTGCCCGCGCTCTCGGCGGCGATCGGGTTCCTCACCACGCTCACCCGCCTCTGCCTGTTCCTGCTGATCCCGCTCTACTGGATGCGCGGCGACGTGGTGCTGGGCCCGCGGGGCTTGAGCATCGAGCCGGCCGCCGGCCTGCACCTGGCTATTCTGCTGGCCGTGCTGTTCGCCCTCACCGCCGTCCGGTTGTGGATGGTGGAGATCCCCGATCTGCTCTACTCCACCACCGGTCCGCTGGTCGGCGCCAGCTACACGGACCTGCATGCCGGGCTGCCCGCGCTCCGGGTGTCAGCGGTACTCGCGGTGGTGGTGGCGGTCGCCGTGCTGATCGGGGGCGTGAAGCGCCAGCTCGGCCTGTACGGGGCGCTGGCGATCGGAGGCTACGTGATCGTGTCCGTCGTCGGCCGCGGCCTCTTCCCGCTGGCGATGCAGAAGCTCCTCGTGGCGCCGACCGAGCTGACTCGCGAGACGCCCTATCTCCGGTACCACATCCTCGCCACCCGCCAGGCCTGGGGGATCGACAGCGTGGAGACCCGCGAGCTCGATGGCGAGGCCGATCTCACGCTGGCCGACATCCGGGCCAACGCGGCGACCATCGAGAACGTGCGGCTGTGGGACCGGGACCCCCTGCTCCTGACCTTCGGACAGCTGCAGGAGATCCGCACCTACTACGACTTCATCAGCGTGGACGACGACCGGTACTGGATCGACGGAAAGTACCGGCAGGTCCTGCTCTCGCCGCGCGAGCTCAACGCGGCATCGCTCCCGACCCGGACCTTCATCAACGAGCACCTGACGTTCACCCACGGCATGGGACTCACACTCGGCCCCGTCAACCAAGTCACCAGCGAAGGCCTGCCCGTGCTGTTCGTGAAAGACCTGCCGCCGGTGTCAACCGGGTCTCTCCGGGTCTCCCGGCCGCAGATCTACTACGGCGAGCTGGCCAACGAGTACGTGTTCGTGCGGACGCGGCAACGGGAATTCGACCACCCGGAGGGCGAGACCAACGTGTACGCGGAGTACACCGGAACCGGCGGCGTCCGGGTGGGCAACCTGCTCCGCCGGCTCCTGATCGCGGCCCGGTTCGGCTCCTCGAAGATCCTGCTGTCCCAGGACATCACCAACGACAGCCGGGTGCTCTTCTACCGGCACATCCGGGAGCGGGCGGAACGCGCGCTCCCGTTCCTCCGGTTCGACCGGGACCCCTATCTCGTGATCGCGGCCGACGGCAAGCTCGAGTGGATACTCGACGCCTATACCACGTCGGACGGCTATCCGTATGCCGAGCCGGCGCGCGACGGCACCAACTACATGCGGAACAGCGTCAAGCTCGTCATCGACGCCTATGACGGCTCGCTCCGGGCGTACGTGAGCGCGCCGGCCGATCCGCTGATCCGGACCTGGGCGCGCATCTTCCCCGGTATCTTCGCGCCGCTGGACGGCATGCCGGCCGACCTGAGGGCGCATATCCGCTACCCCGACGACCTCTACCGGGTCCAGACCGCCCTGTACACCACCTACCACATGGATGCGCCGGAGGACTTCTATCACCGGGAAGACCAGTGGCAGATACCCACGGTCACCGACTCCGCCGGGGCGGTGCCGTTCATGCGGCACATCGTCATGCGCCTGCCGGAGGAGGCGAACGCCGAGTACATCTACATGGTGCCCTTCACCCCCCGCGGGAAGGACAACCTGGCGGCCTGGATGGTGGCCCGGAACGATGGAGCGGAGTACGGCAAGCTGCGGGTGTACCGATTGTCGCGGCAGAGCCTGGTGTACGGCCCGCAGCAGATCGAGAACCGGATCAACCAGGATACCGAGATCTCGCGCCAGGTCTCGCTGTGGGACCAGCGCGGCTCCACGGTCATCCGGGGCGACCTCCTGGTCATCCCGATCGAGAAATCGCTCATGTACGTGCAGCCGCTCTACCTGCAGGCGGAGGGCGGGCGGATTCCGGAGCTCAAGCGGGTGGTGGTGGCGTATCAGAACCGGGTGGTGATGCAGGAGACGCTGGATAGCGCGCTCACCGAGCTGTTCGGCGGCTCCTCGCGGCCGCGCACGCTCCCCACCCCGGACCTCGGCACGGGGCCGGCGCCCACGGACACGGGCTTCCGGGCGCTCGTCGGTGAGGCCAACCGGCGCTACGAGGCCGCACTGCAGGCGCAGCGGGACATCGACTGGGCTCGCTACGGCGAGGAGTTCAAACGGCTTGGCGAGGTACTCAAGCGGCTGCGCGCCGGAGGGACTGCGCCGGAGCGATAGCGGTGCGGAGCACCGGCAGCCACGACCGCCGGGTCGCCCTCAAGCTGCTCCGCCGCGAGCTCCTCCGGCGGAGTCAAACCGTACGTGACGGAGGCTACTCCTCCTTCTCCTTTGCCGTCGGCGGCACCCGCCCGTTGAGCCGGAGGTAGTTGGCGAGCTGGCTGTAGTGGTCGGCCCAGTCGTCCACCGTGATGAACATCGCCTCTACCCGGGTGAAGTCGCGGGGGCCGAACAGTTTCACCTTGCCGCCCAGGTCCGAGTCGTTCACCTTGGCGAGCGCCGAGGCGCAGAAGTCGAAGGTCTCCTTGAGCCGGGCCACCTGCTTGTCCTTCCCCGCCCCCGGCTTCACCTCGGCCCGCTTGGGTGCCGCCGCGCCGCTGATCTGGCCGCAGAGGAAGTCGTTGCCCTCCGCCAGGTGCGCGATCACATCCGCGAAGCTCATCTGCGCCGGGGTCGGCTTGTAGCCGTACTTGTCGGCCGGCATCTCCTCCGCCGCGGCGACCAGGTGGCGGGAGGCGCGCTCCTCGCCCTTGCGGAAGGCATCGGAGACGGGGGTGGACTGCGCGGCAGCGGCCGGGGCGAGCAGGCAGGTGGCGAGCGCGAGAACAGCAAACGAGAGCCTCATAGGTCGGTCCGAGGTGTGAGGTGGATGGATTATCTGGCTTTGAGTGCCGCGGCGGCCCGGGCGTAGTCCTTCGGCCCGACCCAGAGGCCCTTTTCGCCCCGGGTCGCCCCCTGTCTGGATCCTAGCGGAGTTGCCGGCCGGCGGGAGGGATGACGAGCGCGGCCAGATCCGGCCCGGCACCGACCTGCTCGAACACCGCCGCCGTCGCGGAACTCTCCGAAAGTCGGGCAGATTTCCCCCTCCCTCCCCCTTCCACTGGTCGGGCGCTGCACGGAGGGTTAGCCTGGAGTACAACCTTCCCGAGGTCGTCCTGTCCGACACGCTCGCTCGCCTGCGGACGGCGCTGGCCGGGCGCTACCGGCTCGAACAGGAGCTCAGGGGCGGGGCGATGAGCCGGGTGTTCGTCGCCACCGAGTCGAGCCTCGGCCGGCAGGTCGTGATCAAGGTGCTCCCGCCGGAGCTCGCGGCCAGTCTCAGCGCGGACCGGTTCCGCCGCGAGATTCAACTCGCCGCATCGCTCCAGCATCCCCATATCGTGCCGCTGCTCGCCGCCGGCGAGGCCGCCGACCTCCTGTACTTCACCATGCCCCTGGTGGAGGGCGAGTCGCTCCAGGCCCGGCTCGCGCGCGACGGCGAGCTGCCGGTGGGCGAGGCCACCCGGATCCTGCGCGACGTGGCGGACGCGCTGAGCTACGCCCACCGCCACGGCGTGGTGCACCGGGACATCAAGCCCGGCAACGTGCTGCTGTCCGACGGCCACGCGCTGGTCACCGACTTCGGCGTCGCCAAGGCGCTGGACCAATCGCGCCGGTCGTCGCTCACCAGCACCGGGCTCGCGCTCGGCACGCCGACCTACATGGCGCCGGAGCAGGCGGCCGCCGACCCGCACACCGACCATCGGGCCGACATCTACGCGCTGGGCGCGGTCGGATACGAGCTGCTCTCGGGCCGGCCTCCGTTCACCGCGCCCACGGCGCAGGCGGTGGTCGCGGCCCACCTCACCCAGACCCCGACGCCGCTGGCGCAGCTCCGGCTCGGCGTGCCACCCGCGCTGGCGGCGCTGGTGATGCGGTGCCTGGAGAAGCGG
>DATCWW010000141.1:0-10703 GCA_036566145.1 Gemmatimonadales bacterium | reverse complement strand
TCGCCGTTCGCCACGAGCCGCACCGCCGCGAACGGATGTCGCCGCAGCACGGCGAGGGTGGCCCACAGCGCGGCGAGCCACTTGCCGGGACCGCGCGCGCCGTAGCGCTCCCGCAGGCGCACGATCCTGGGATAGACGCCGAGGCTCGAGTTGTTGACGAAGATGCGCCCGGAGACCTCGCCGACGTCTACCCGGCGGGTGTGGCCCGCCAGCACGACCCCGAGCGCGCCGTCGAGATCGGTGGGGATGCCGAGGTCCTTGGCGAAGTGGTTGAGAGTCCCCTGGGGGAGGACGCCCAGGGGTATGCCGGCATCGATCGCGACGCCGGCGAGGGTGTTCACGGTCCCGTCGCCGCCGGCCGCGACCAGGCCGGCGGTCCCCTGCTTCACCGCCCGCTCGGCGGCGGGCCGGATGTCCCGACCATGCCTCGCCAGGACGATCCTGCCCGGGCGTCCGGCCTCCGCGAGCAGTGTCTCGATCCGGCGGGCCGCCTCGACCACTCCGCCCCGCCCGGACCCGGCGTTCATGATGATGTCGAGGGGCCGGTCGGCGGCGGGCGGGGTGGGAGAAGACACCGACGATTGATAGCCGGTGCCGGCAACCGGGTCAAATCCGGCGTGCCGAGTGGGTCGTTGTGACCTGCCGCACTACCGCCGGCCGACTGGCCCCCGATCATGTACCCATGCGTATCGCCATGCTCTCGACACCCTTCGTTCCGGTGCCCCCACCGGACTACGGGGGTACCGAGCTGGTGGTCCACGAGCTGGTCGAGGGTCTGCTCCAGCGGCGTCACGACGTGGTGCTCTTCGCGACGGGCGACTCCCGGTCCCGTGGCCCGGTCCAGGCCCTCTATGCCGAAGGCCAGTGGCCCCCCGAGCCCCTGGCCGACCTCAACCACGTCTCCTGGGCCTTGCATGAGGTGGCGCAGGGGGGCTTCGATCTGGTGCACGCCCACTCGGCCCCGGCCCTGGCGGCGGCCCGGCTGGTGCCCCAGCTGCCCCTCGTCTACACCCTGCACCACGCGATGGAATCGCGCCTGTCGGCCTACTACCGGTACTTCCCCGAGGTCTCCTTCGTCGCGATCTCGGCCGATCAGGCCCGGCGCGAGCCGGGCGCCCGGCCCGAAGCCGTCATCCACCACGGACTCGATCCCTCCAGCTATCGCTGGGCCACCCGGCCACGGGACTACGTGTGCTTCCTGGGACGCTTCGCTCCCGAGAAGGGGCTGCATATCGCCATCGACGCGGCGGGCCGCGTCGGAGTGCCGATCCTGGTGGCCGGCGAGACGCATCCGGCCGGCCGGCGGTACTACGAGCGTGAGGTGGTTCCCCGACTCGGGTCCCGCCACGTCACGCTGCTGGGCCCCGTGGGGCCGACCGACAAGGCCCGACTGCTCCGCGACGCGCGCGCCCTGCTCGCGCCGGTCCAGTGGGAGGAGCCCTTCGGGCTGGTGCTGATCGAGGCGATGCTCTCCGGCTGCCCCGTGGTCGCCTTCCCCCGAGGGAGCGTGCCGGAGCTGATCGAGTCCGGGGTGACCGGATTCGTGGTCCGCACCGTGGAAGAGATGGCCCGGGCCATCCGACCGGGCGGCGCGGTGGATCGCCTCGATCGGCGCCGCATCCGGGAGCTGGCCGTCCAGCGATTCGGACGCGACCGGATGGTGGACGGCTACGAACGGCTGTACCACCTCGTCGGCCACCTCGGGGCCAGGGGCCTGGACCACCCCCCCACGGCGGCATGAGCGGCCGATCGGGCCTGCCGACCGTCCCGCCAACCGGGCTTCGGGCGGATGAAGCGCCCAAGCCGGTGTCGATGGTCGAGGCGGTCGGATACGGCGCCATCGACTGCGCCCACCAGACGCCGACCGAAGACGCCCTGGTGCTCAAGCACGATCGCCATTTTCTGCTGGTGACGGCGCACGGCGACGTCACCCCCGCGGGCGCCTGCTCGCTCGGGCTCTTCCGGGACGACACCCGGTTGCTGAGCCACTACGCGCTGAGCCTCGCCGGGGGCCCGCCCGCGCTGCTGTCGGCCCAGGTGCCCCGCGCCTACACGGCCCAGATCGACCTCGCGATCAACGACCGGATCTTCGGCGGCGACCCGTGGGACCCGCGGAACGTGATCCACGTGCGGCGCGAGCTGCTGCTGTCCGACCGGCTGCGGGAGCGCCTCACGCTGGTGAGCTATCTGCGCAGGCCGATCGATTACACCATCGAGCTCGCGATCGGGTGCGACTTCGCGGACATCTTCGAGGTGCGCGGCTGGCGGAGGGAGCAACGGGGCCGCTACTTCGCGCCGCGCTGCGACGCCGACCGGGTGGTGTTCAGCTACCAGGGGCGCGACGGACTGGTGCTGGAGAGCGCGGTGCACTTCACCACGCCTCCGACCGCGCTCACGGGGAAGGCCGCCCGCTGGCAGCTGCACCTCGAGGGGGAGCGCCGGATCGAGCTGGAATGGGAGGTCGAGGCGGGCGAGGCCGACCATCCGCGGGCGACGGCCGCCCCCAGCTTCGACGCGCAGCGCGGCACCCTGGACGTAGGCTACCGCGAGTGGCGCACCGGCTGCACCCGCTGGACCACGAGCCTCGGCGCCTTCGACGCCCTGCTCGATCGCGCGGTCGACGACCTGCGCGCGCTCCACGTCGAAGTGGACGGCGCCCGGGTGATCTCGGCCGGCATTCCGTGGTACTCCACGATCTTCGGCCGCGACGCGATCATCACCTCGCTGCAGACGCTCCCGCTCCAGCCGGCCATCGCGCGCGAGACCCTGCGGTATCTGGCCCAGCGTCAGGGCGTGCGCGAGGACCCGTACACGGAGGAGCAGCCCGGCAAGATCCTCCACGAGCTGCGCCGCGGCGAGATGGCCCGGAGCGGCGAGATCCCGCACGTGCCCTACTACGGCAGCATCGACGCCACCCCGCTCTGGCTGGTGCTCCTGCACGAGACCTGGCGCTGGACCGGCGACACGGCGCTGGTGCGCGAGCTGCTGCCGGCGGCGGAGCGGGCCCTGTCCTGGATCGACCGCTTCGGCGATCTCGACGGCGACGGCTTCGTCGAGTATGCCCGCACCTCCGCCAAGGGTCTGGTCAACCAGGGCTGGAAGGACTCGGGGGACGGCGTGCCCTACCCCGATGGCTCCTTGCCGGCGCCGCCGATCGCGCTGGTCGAGGTCCAGGGGTACGTCCATGACGCCAAGGTCCGATCCGCCGAGCTGTACCAGGTGGCCGGTCGTCTCGATCGCGCCACGGCGCTCCGGCGGGAAGCGGCGGAGCTGCGGGACCGCATTCGCTCCGAGTTCTGGGACGACGAGCTCGGGACCTTCGCGCTCGCCCTCGACGGAGCCAAGCAGCCGGTGCGCACGGCCACCAGCAACGCGGGGCACCTGCTCTGGAGCCGGGTGCCCACCGTGGCCCAGGGCGAGCGCCTGCGCGAGCGTCTTCTCGAGCCCGACTTCTTCAGCGGCTGGGGCGTGCGTACCCTGAGCGCCGCTCATCCGGTGTTCAACCCGATGAGTTACCACGACGGGAGCGTGTGGCCGCACGACAACGCGCTCCTGGTGCTCGGCCTCTCGCTGTACGGCCACGCGCGGGCGGCCCTGCCCGTCGTACGCGCGGTGTACGAGGCCGGCGCCGGCTCGGCGTTTCAGCGGCTGCCGGAGCTGTACTGCGGCTTGAACCGCGGGACCGGAGACCGGCCGGTCGGCTATCCGGTGAGCTGCTCACCCCAGGCCTGGGCGTCGGGCGCGCTCTTCATGATGCTCCAGGCGCTGCTCGGCCTCTATCCCGACGCCCCCGCCGGCGTGCTGCACGTGCGCGATCCGGTCCTCCCCGATTTCCTCGACCATCTGACCCTCGAAGGGTTGTGCATCGGCGGCTCCCGGGTGGCGCTGCAGTTCCGGCGCCACGGACCGCGGACCCTCGCCAACCTCCTCGGCATCGACGGCACCCCGCTCCAGGTCCGGATCGAGCTCAGCTGACCACCGTGTGCGGATGCGGCCGCCCGCCGCATCTCCCGGGCTCCCGCGGCTACGCCGCGGGTCGGCACCGTCACCCCCATCCGGAGGTCCGTCATGCGCCCGCTTCCCACCCCGACCGCCGTCCGCTCGGCCGGGCTCACCGCCATCCTGCTGCTCGCGCTGGGCTCTACCGCGGCCGCGCCGGTGGCGCGTTCCGTCGCGACCGGCAGCGTCGAAGGTTTCGTTCGGGACGGGTCGGGGCAGCCGGTCCCGGGTGCTCGCGTGACCGTGGCAGGGACGGCGCTCGGCGCAGGCGTCGACTCGACCGGGCACTATCTGGTGCGCACGGTGCCAGCGGGCCGGGCACGCCTGCGGGCCGAGGCACCGGGATACCTGCCGTCGGAAGCGGAGGTCAACGTGCGGCCCGGCGCTACCGTGCGCCGGGACCTGGTGCTGTCACCGGTGGCGAAGCCGCTCGCGGAGATGGCGAAGGCGAGTGGCCAGGTCTCGCGGCGGAAGGATATCGCCCGCGCGGATGCCCTCACCGCGCCGAGCGCGGCAGCGGAGCGGTGGCGCCAACGGAGCGAGCCGTGGAACACCGAGGCCTACGCCAGGATCGAAGAGAACCGGTTCTTCAACGCGGCCGTGAGTCCGGTGTCCACCTTCTCGATCGACGTCGATGCCGCGTCCTACAGCAACGTCCGCCGCTTCCTCGCGCAAGGCACCCTGCCTCCAACCGACGCCGTCCGCCTGGAGGAGTTGGTCAACTACTTCCCGTATCACTATCCCGACCGCGCGGGTGAGCATCCCTTCGGCCTCATCGCCGATGTCGGCCCCTGCCCCTGGGCCGACGACCACCGGCTGGTGCGGGTCGCGCTGCAGGCGCGCCGGGTGGACACGCGGGAGCTGCCGCCGAGCAATCTGGTCTTCCTGATCGACGTCTCCGGCTCGATGCAGTCGCCCGACAAGCTGCCGCTGGTGCAGCGCGCCTTCCGCGCGCTGGTGCAGGAGCTTCGCCCGGAGGACCGGGTGGCCATCGTGGTCTACGCCGGCGCGGCGGGGCTCGTCCTTCCATCGACTCCCGGGACCAGGAAGGAGGAGATCCTGGACGCGATCGATCGCCTGGAGGCGGGCGGCAGCACCGCGGGCGGCGCCGGGCTCCGGCTGGCGTACGACGTGGCGCGCGAGCACTTCCTGACCGAGGGGAACAATCGCGTCATCCTCGCGACCGACGGGGACTTCAACGTCGGGGTGAGCTCCGATGCGGAGATGATCCGGCTGGTGGAGCGGCGCCGCGAGGAAGGGACCTTCCTGACGGTGCTGGGATTCGGCACCGGCAACTTGAAGGACACCAAGATGGAGCAGATGGCCGACCACGGGAACGGCCATTACGCCTACATCGATTCCTACAGCGAGGCCCGGAAGGTAGTCGTGCGCGAGTTCGGCGGGACGCTGTTCACCGTAGCCAAGGACGTGAAGATCCAGGTCGAGTTCAACCCCGCCCGGGTTCAGGCCTACCGGCTCCTGGGTTACGAGAACCGCCTGCTCGCCCGGGAGGACTTCGCCGACGACCGGAAGGACGCCGGCGAGCTCGGGGCCGGCCAGGCGGTGACGGCACTCTACGAGGTGGTGCCGGTCGGCGCCGAGCCTGTCGCGCTGGCGGACGACAGTCTCACCTACCAGCAGGTGTCGGTACGCCCGTCGGCCCGCGGGTCGCGGGACCTGCTCACGGTGCGGGTCCGGTACAAGGCGCCCGCGGGGTCCACCAGCCGCCTGCTGACTCGGCCGCTCACGGATCGCGGCGGCGAGCCGGGCGACGATTTCCGCTTCGCCAGCGCGGTCGCATCCTTCGCGATGCTGCTCCGCGACTCGGAGCATCGCGGCAGCGCCACCTTCGACCGGGTGATCGAGCTCGCCCGAGGCGCCCGCGGAGCGGATCCGGAAGGCTACCGCGCGGAGTTCGTCACCCTGGTGGAGACGGCGCGTGACCTCTCGCGGCCCGGCGACGACGAGGACCCGCGCCGTCCGGTGTCCGTCGAATGACCGAATATCTTATGTCGCATGACGACGCTACCACTGACCATCAGACTCGCCGGGCCGGACGACGCTGCCGCGGTCGGGGCCTTCGGGGAACGCAGCTTCCGCGAGACGTTCGCCCCCGACAACCGGCCCGAGGACATGGACGCCTATTGCGCGGCGGCCTACGCGGTCGAGCGACAGCGCCGGGAGCTGGCCTCTCCCGAGCGCGTCACCCTGCTCGCAGAGATGGGAGGGAGTCTCGCCGGGTACTCCCAGCTGCGCGACGGCCCCGCCCCCGCCTGCGTCACGGGAGCCGATCCCATCGAGTTGCTCCGGTTCTACGTGGACCGGCGGTGGCATGGGCAGGGAGTCGCCGGGGCGCTCATGGCGCAGACGCTCGCGCGGGCCCGGGCCCTCGGGCGGCAGACCATTTATCTCGCGGTCTGGGAGCGCAACGCCCGGGCGATCGCCTTCTATCGCAAGGCCGGCTACCGGGAGGTGGGGACTCAGCCGTTCCAGCTGGGGAAGGACGTCCAAACCGACCAGGTGATGGTACGGAACCTGGACTGAGGCTCTGGGCGGCCGGCGTGAGGCGTCCGTGACGGATCGGTTTCCGGTTCCAGCGCCTGGCGGCCGAAGCTTCCCAGGGTCTTCTCGGGACCACTCCAGGGGGATCAGATCCCGATGGGGCGCTCAGAACCCGGCGATCCGCTGGATGAACCAGAACATCGCCACGCCGCCGATCGCGTACGGGGGGACAAGTCGTCCGAACGTCGAAGACGGTAGGTGGCCGAAGGTCGTGGGGCGGAGTTGCCGCATTGCCCTGCGGCCGAACACCAGCAAGGCGATTGCGGCGCCGATGAAGAGCAGCTGACCGATCTCGACGCCGAGGTTGAAGAAGAGCAGCGCGACCGGGATCGCCGCCTGCGGCAAGCCCACTTCGCTCAACGCACCGGCGAACCCGAATCCGTGCAACAACCCGAAGGTGAACGAGATCACCCAGGGCCACCGCTCGGTCAGGCCCGACGCGCCCTCCCGGGAGCGCGCGATCTCCCTGGCGACGAAGACGATGCTCAGAGCAATGCATGCCTCGACCGGCGGTTGCGGCACGTGGACCCATCCCAGCGTGGCTGCCGTCAGGGTCAGGCTATGGGTCGCCGTGAAGGCGGTCATGGTCGCCACGACGCGCTTCCAGCCGGTGACGAGCAACAGCATCGCGAGGACATACAACAGGTGGTCCACGCCGGTGAGAATGTGCTCGACGCCAAGTTTCGTGTACGTGCCGGCGACCTCGATCCTTGTCGGTGTGGCCTCCACGACGAAGGAAGGCATCGAGGGCGTGAGCCGCGTCACCTGCGTCGTGCCGTCGAGTCGCTCGAGGCGCACGAGCACGTCCGTCATCGTGGCGGCGAGGCCGGCGATGGGGATGGTGGCACCGGTCAATCCACCGGCACACTTCACGCCCCAGCGTTCGGTAAAGGCATTGTTGACGAACGAGCGCCGCGCCTCACCGAGCCTGACGCAATCGGTCGGCAGCTCCACGTAGAGACCCAGCCGCAGGTTATCCCCGCGTGCCGGCACCTTCCAGAGGATATCATAGGTGTCGAGCCCGGTTTGACGTATCTGGAGGTAGGCCGGGCGCACTTCGTGCGCCGCTGCGACCGGGGGGCAGAGCAGGATCACCAGAACGACAAGCCAAGGTCTCATGGCGGTGTCTGCGCGCGTTGTCCGGTCTCTGTAGCCATTACCGGCTGCGCGCGCTCGACGGTCACGGCGTACCGCCGGAGTAGCGCCTGATAGTACTTCTCGCTGGCCTCGGTCCGCTGCGCGTTGGCCCAGTCCCGGCGGACGACATCACGCACCTCCTCCAAAGCCGGCACGCGGCCGTCGGTGCGATCGCTGACCAGGACCAGATGCGCGCCATAGGTGGAGGCCACAGGGCCATGCCATTGGCCGGTCGGGAGCCGGCCAAGCGCCACCGCGAACCGGTCGCCGAACTGCTCCGCGACCAGACTGGCCGGCAGCGCCTCGAATCTGTGATCGAGCAGGGAGGAGTCGCCCAGGGTGTCGGGATCGGTGCCGGTCTGTCGCAACCGCGCGAGCAGTCGGGCGGCGGCGTGGGGGAGCTGATCCCCACGACGGTGCGGGTTGAGAAAGACCTGGCGGAAGGTGTAGTGCGGTTCAACGCGGAACGCGTCCGGGTGCGCCGTCAGGTACGCGCGCAGCTGGCCATCGGTCGGCTCGGCCTGCGCGGCGAGGTCCTCGGAGACGAACTCGAGCTTCTGCCGAAGCCGGCGGCGGATGACGATGTCGTCCTGATCCAGGCCGAGGGCGATCGCCTCGCGGACATAGACCTCCTCACGGATGTAATCGCGGATCAGTCCCTCGCGTTCGCTCGCGGTTGGCGGACGCTGCCACGTCCGAGTGAACGCGGCGACGAGCGCCTCGATCCGGCCCTCCGTGACCACGATGCTCCCGGGCCGCGAGGCGCGCGTATCGGAGAGGAGGCTGTACGCGCCGAAGATCGCCCCGCCGAGCAGCAGGAAATGGAGCAGCGGTTCTCGCAGGACTTTCATGGGGTGTACCAGATCGGAGAGGTATAGGCGCGCTCGGTGATCGTCATCTTCGTGCCGGGCAACGGCTTGACCCCGAAGCGCTTCGCGTCGTAGGCGGTCCAGCGTGGCGTGGGAATCTCGATGACACGCGCGTAGTAGAAGGCCGATTGTTTCGCGCTGAAGTCCGGGTCTTTCCAGACGGTGATCAATTCAGGCGCGCCGATGGTGTTCTTCCAGGTCGCGTTTGCGACGTCCACGGTGCTCCCCACGCCGGGGAGCTTGCCCTTGCCATCGGGCTTCCGGCTGCCACCCCAGACGACGTCGTAGACCTTTTCGTTCATCTCGCCCTTCGCGTCGATCCAGCCCTTGACGATCTGAATGCGGTCGAGGTTCGCGCCGATCGGATCGCGGAGCGCCCCGACGAGAAACGTCGGCGCCTTGCCCGAGGGCGCAGCGCGAAGATCGCCGCCCATCGGCACCCCCTTGGCGTAGCCGACCTCGGCGGGGCTGCGCGTCTCGGCATCGGCTTTCTCGAAGTCCCAGCCACCAAAGAATCGGACGATCATCCGCGAGCCGGTCGTGGCGTAGGTTTCCTTCCGCTGCATGGCGTCAAAGATGGACTCGCGCGTGTTCTCGTTCGCCCAGACTGCCGCGTACCCGGACGCGCTGACCTCCCAGTCCATGATCTTCACGCCGCTCTTCTTGTTGTTCATGAAGGTGGCGGTCAACCGTTCCGGACTTGGTTCCTGTGGCGTGGTCTTGCCGAAGAAATTGTCCTCTTCCATCGCGGCGAGACCGGTGTGCGCGTCACTGCTGCCCACCATTCCGAACTTGTAGGGATTCACTCCGAGCGTCTGCTCCAGCTTGAGGCCGAGCTTCAGAGCCGAGCGGGCGTACTCGAACTGCAGCATGTCTTTGGTTTTGGGAACGGTGCCGTCGAGGTTGCCCTTGTCCCATCGCTCGAAGTCGGCAAACTCGTCGGTGGGTGAGAGGAACGGGTGGGCCTCGCCGTCGCCCTTGGTCTGCGTGACCTCGTAGAGGCGCTCCCACTTCGCACGGGTCTCCGCATAGCCGCGGTCGATCGCTTTCCCGAACGCCTCGACCACCGGGAACATCTGGCCGTTGCTCAGATTGCCGTTGTGCGCGAGGGCGAGCACGCTGCCACCGGTCTTCTGTTCGTATCCGTCCATCCACTTCCAGAGGTCCACGGGATTGTCGCTGCCGAGCGGCTTCTGGGTGGTGAAGGGTTCAACCTGTAGCGCTTTGTCGCCGTTGTCGCGGAAGATGACGTTGCGATGAAGGTTGTTGCCCGCGGTGTTGGAGGTCCACTCGAATCCGATGAACGCGGTGAACCGACCCGGGGCGTTGTAGGCTTCCGCGGCGGCGATGGTTTCCTGCCACGCGTCGCGGTAGGCCGTCGTGCCGGGCACGGGAAGGATTGCCTTCGAGATCGCGCCCTTGCCGAAGCTGACGATGATGTCGAGCGCGGCCTCCTCCCCCTTGCCGGACTGAATCAGCTCGTTCCATTTGCGGCCCTGCGGATCGGCCTGGATCGCGGGACCTCCGGCGAGGAGCAGTGGAAAGAACCCCATGCCGTCCGAGTGGTCCGCCACGACCAGAAAGTCCAGCGGGCGCGAGAGTTTCGCCGGCTGGCCGCTGGATGCCGTCACCTCTTCACCGCGCGCGAACCGATATGCGTCACGCGGCGCGAGCCGGGCGCCAAACGCACCGGCGTCCATCGAGAACGAGGTGTGGAGATGGGTGTCTCCGAACAGGGGCCGCGTGGGGTAGTTGCGGCCGGCGTAGGGCGAGTACGGAGGCTTCGCCGGGAATACTTTCGCCGCCGCCGCCGAGTCGAGGGTGCCGGTGTCCTGGGCGTAGGCCGCTACAGGTAGGGTTGCCCCGCTTGCGGCGACGATCAACGTCACCGCGGCGACGAGGATGCAGGAGGCCGGCGTGGTGAGGGAAACGGGAGCAGTGAATCGGTGATTGATCCTCATCGTCGGTCCTCGTTCGGGTAAGGGCACTCGCTTCGCCGGCGGCTGGCTCCCACCAGGCCCAAGTCGGCGCCGTCCCAGGTCATCGAGCATCCTGGGATACTTTCAGCCTGGCCGGCAAACGACCTGCTTGACCGCTGAGATTCACAGGCGCTCCACGGAGCACACTAGGAAACGC
>DATCWW010000136.1:0-3187 GCA_036566145.1 Gemmatimonadales bacterium | reverse complement strand
GCCGGTCGAGGTCCTCCGCCGGCCCAGCCACCAGGTGGTGTCGCCGGCCGTGGTGCGGCGCGGCCCGGGCGAGTGGCTCATGTGGTCGGTGAACGCCGGCGTGTCGGGCTGCGGGGCCGAGGCCACCACCGTCGAGCTGCGCCGCTCGGCCGACGGGGTGGCCTGGTCGGCGCCGGTGCCCGTGACGCTGGAGGAGGATGGGCTCTTCCCCTGGCATCTCGACGTGCAGTGGATCGAGTCGCGCCACGAGTTCTGGGCGGTGTTCAACAGCAAGCTTCCGCAGACCTGCACCACGCCCGTGGTGTCGATCGCCACCAGTCCCGACGGGGTGACCTGGCGGATGGCCGACAAGCCGGTGATCACCAAGGGCCGGATTCCGGAGCTGCAGGACATCGTCTATCGCACCACTCTGGCCTACGACCCGGCGCTCGACGTGATCACCTTCTGGTACTCCGGTGCCCGCTACGAGGGCGGCCGCTACGTCTGGAGCGCCGCGGTCGAGCGGCGTCTCCGGGGCGACGTGTTCGCCCCGGCGGCCGGCCTGCGGCTGGAGGAGCGCGTGTACACACCCGCGCCGGCGCCGCTGGAGGAGTGGCCGTAGGGCGCAGGGGCGCAGGGACGCAGTAGGGATAACGCGACCGTACCTCGATGTTCGTCCAATCGCTTCGCCCGTGGCCCTGAGTGCTGGCGGTCTGCCCACCCTGCGTCCCTGCGTCCCTGCGTCCCTGCGCCCTGCGCCCCTGCGCCCCTGCGCCTCCCTGCAGTACATTCCCCCGATGACCTCCCGACCCGACCGCGCCGCCGTCGATCCGGCCGCGCTCCCGGCCGCCCAGGCCATCGAGGACGCCTCCCGGATCACGGTCGAGCTGATGGACGAGCTCGGCCGCGTCATCGTGGGACAGCGCGCCATGCTCGAGCGGCTCCTCATCGGGCTCCTGGCCGACGGCCATGTCCTGCTCGAAGGGGTGCCCGGACTCGCCAAGACGCTCGCGGTCCGCACCCTCGCGGGCACTATCTCCGCCGGCTTTCACCGGATCCAGTTCACCCCCGACCTGCTGCCGGCCGACCTGATCGGCACCCAGATCTACAACCAGCGCAGCGGTGACTTCACCGTCCAGCAGGGGCCGATCTTCACCAACCTCCTGCTGGCCGACGAGATCAACCGCGCGCCGGCCAAGGTGCAGAGCGCCCTGCTCGAGGCGATGCAGGAGAAGCAGGTGACGATCGGGGGACAGACCTTCCCGCTCCCCGAGCTGTTCCTGGTGCTCGCGACCCAGAACCCGATCGAGCACGAGGGGACGTATCCGCTGCCCGAGGCGCAGGTGGACCGGTTCATGTTCAAGCTGGTGGTCACCTATCCGGAGCGGCGGGACGAGCGGGAGGTGCTCGACCGCATGACGGTGGCGGAGGAGCCCACCGCCCGGCGGATCCTCGATCCCGAGCGGATCCTCCACGCCCGGCGCCTGGTGCACGAGGTCTATGCCGACGACCGGATCAAGGAGTACGTGCTGGATCTGGTGGCCGCCACCCGAAATCCCGCCGCGGCCGGGGCGCCCGAGCTGGGCCCGCTGATCGAGTACGGCGCATCGCCCCGGGCGGCGATCTTCCTGCTGCGGGCGGCCAAGGCGCACGCCTTCCTGCAGGGCCGGGCCTACGTGCATCCGGACGACGTGAAGGCGCTCGGCCTCGACGTGCTCCGCCACCGGGTGATCCTCACCTATCGGGCCGACGCGGAAGGGAAGGACTCGGACGCGGTGGTGCGTCGCATCCTCGAGGCGGTAGCCGTGCCATGACGCCGGAGGAGGTGACGCACGAGGTCCGGCGGCTGGAGATCACCACCCGCCACCTGGTGCGCGACATCATGGCGGGGGAGTACTCCAGCGCCTTCCGCGGCCGTGGGGTGGAGTTCGCCGAGGTGCGGGAGTATCAGCCCGGCGACGACATCCGCACCATCGACTGGAACGTCACCGCCCGCCTCGGCTCCGCCTACGTCAAGCGCTTTCTCGAGGAGCGCGAGCTCACCATCCTCTTCCTCGCCGACGTGAGCGCGTCGGGCGGGTTCGGCACCCGCCGGCGCACCAAGGGCGAGCTGGCGATCGAGGTGGCCGCCGTGCTGGCGCTCGCCGCGGCCCGGAACAACGACCGGGTCGGCGTCGCCTTCGCGACTGATCGGGTCGAGCACTACGTCGCACCCGCCAAGGGTCGCCGCCAGGCGCTCCGCGTCATCAGCGATCTCCTCTCCTACCGGCCCCGCTCACCGGACACCGACCTGGCCCGCGCGCTCACCGAGCTGGAGCCGGTGCTGCGCCGCCGCGCCGTCATCTTTCTGCTCTCCGACTTCCTGGCGATCGGGTACGGCCCCGCCCTCGCCCGCCTCGCCCGGCGCCACGACGTGATCGGCGTCCAGGTGGCCGATCCGCGCGAGCGCGAGCTGCCCGACGTGGGACTGGTGACCCTGTGGGATCCCGAGAGCGGCGACTGGCGCATCGTGAATACCGGAGACCGCCGAGTGCGGCAGCAGTTCCACGACCGGGCGGAGACCTGGGACCGCGAGCTCGGCCGCACTTTCTCGGAGGGCGGCGCTGATCTCCTGCGGCTGGAGACCGGGGAGCCCTACGCCGACGCGCTGATCGCGTTCTTCCGCCGGCGGGAGCGGATGCTGTGGCGCTGAGATCGACCGCGTACGCCGTGCTCACGCTGCTGTCATGGACCGCGCGTTCCGCCGCCGGACAGAGCCTGACCGACATCCGCAGCTTCGAGGTCACCGCCGCGCCGGCCAAGGCCACCGTGGGCGACTCGATCGTGCTCGCCTTCCGGCTCTACCTCAACGAGCGGGACCAGCTGACCGACACCGTGCCCGCGCCGGCCGAGGAGCTGCCGGGCGGAATCCGGGTGCTGTCGGTGGAGCGGCTGCAGCGCGGCCGAGACCGCGTATTCACCGGGCGGGCGGTGATCGCCCTTTACCGGACGGGAGTGCTGGACCTCCCCGCGTTCGGCGTTCCCTGGGTCCAGGTCGTCACCGGCCACCGGGGCATCGTGAAGACCGGGCCGGCGACGGTGGAGATCGTCCCGGTGCTCGCGGCCGGCAATCCCACGCTGCGTGACATCCGGGAGCCCGAGCCCCCGCGCGGGCCCGGAGCCCTGGCCTTGGCCGCGCTGGGCGCCGCGGGGGCCGTCGCAGTAGCCG
>DATCWW010000110.1:0-4676 GCA_036566145.1 Gemmatimonadales bacterium | reverse complement strand
AGCCGCTCGGTCCGGGCCAGCTCCCGGTCCGCGATGGTGCGCTGCACCTCCAGCGCCCCGATGTTCGAGGCCGCCTCGCGGGTGCGGGCCGCGGCGGCGGCGCGCCGGGCCACGAGTCCCTGCCGCTCGAGCACCAGCGGGACCGTGTCCACCAAGCCGACCACGGAGTCACGGGCCACCCGGTCCCCCTCCTCGATGGTGAAGGCCAGGAGCCGGCCTCCGACTTCGGCCGCGACGGTGACCTCCGTCGCTTCGAAGTTGCCGTAGGCGTCGGGCTGCTCGCCGCCGCAGGCGGCCAGGACGAGCGCGGCGAGAACGAGGAACCTCATGGCGAATCGCTCGCGGTAGTAGGGGTGAGCCCCAGGGTGGTGAGATAGCGGGAGCGGGCCTGGGCCAGCTCGACCCGGTGGCGCTCCAGGACGAGGCGCGCTTCCAGGACGTCGGTCCGGGCCTCGACGTAGTCCGGCGTGGTGATGGCGCCCTCGTCGTATTGGGCGCGAGCCTGCCGCTCGACCTCGGCGCGGAGCGACACGATCCGCTCGTCGTCGCCCAACGCGGCCTTGAGGCGGCCGATGTCTTCCAGGTCGGCCACCACGTTCCGGGCCAGCTCGCGGCCCAGCGCCTGCTCTTCGGTCGCGACGATCTGCTGCTGCAGGCGGTAGGTGTCCGCCGTGCGGCCCGCCGAGCGCCAGGTCCAGGGGCGCCACTCGAGCTTGATGCCGGCCTGCCAGAACGCATCCGCGGTGGTACGGAACTGGTCGTACCCGGGCAGCCCGACTCCGGCCTGCCCGAAGGCGAAGATCCGGGGCCGGTTCTCCGTACCGACGTACTCGATCTCCTTGTCCAGCCGGAGCCGGGAGCGCTGGAACTGCTCGAACTCGGGTCGCCGGCGAAGCTCGGCGGCGGCCGCGGGGCCCGGATACCCCTGCTCCGGCTCCGCCTCCGGCAGGACCAGCACGGACGACGTGTCGATCGGATGTCCCACCAGATCGGCCAGCGTCGCGAGCGCCGCGCGGCGGGAGGCCCGCGCCTCGTCCCGCTGCAGCTCGGCGCGCACCCGCTCGGCTTCGATCTCCGCCGCATCCCGGCCGAGCGCCGTTCCCGCCTCGACCCGCGCCCGGACGGTGGTGAGTCGGGTCTCGAGATCGCCCACCAGCGCCTCGTACTCCGCGACCCGCTTCTCGAACAGGAACGCGGAGTAGAACGCCGAATTGACGTCGGAGCGGAGCTGGTAGAGGGTGACGTCGACTCCCGCCTCCGATTCGGCGTGGCGCGCCTCTTCCAGCTCCCGCCGGCGCGCCACGTCTCCCCCGTCGTACAGGCTCTGCTCGATGTCGAGCGTCGTCTGCCAGCGATCCTTGGGCAGATCGGGGATGGCCAGGCCGGGTATCTCCGACTTGGGCTCGGTGACGTCGCTCTGGTGGGACGCCTGCCCGTTGACCGTCAGCTGGGGCAGCCGGTCCGACCCGATCACGTCGAGACGGAGAGCGGTGGCCGCCTTGAGCAGCGCGCGCTGGGCGACGCGCGGGTCGTTCCGCAGGGCCGCCTCCTGCAGCCGCTCGACGTGCAGGGTGTCCTGGGCGGCCGCTGACGGGCCGAGCAAGGCGAGGGTGCCGCCCGCGAGGAGCAGAGCGCGGATCATGGACGCAGTCCGGAAAGGATGAACTCGGGCAGAATCCGCCGACGGTCGTCGAGGAAGCCGCGCCAGCCCGCCTCGTCGAGCGAGAGCAGCTCGCACAGCGCGAGCCGGATCGCGAAGGGGAAGATCAGCAGCCCCATCATGTTGGCCACGAACTGCTCGGCGCTGATCCGGCGCAGGGTGCCGGCCGCGGCTGCCTCGCGCAGCTGCCGGCGCAGCACGTCCAGCGGGATCGGGCCCCGCCGGGCCATGAGGCGGACGATGCGGTCGGGCTCACCGTGGAGCTCCGACACCAAGTAGCCGGCGAAGTAGGGGCGCTCGGAGTGGAAGGCGATCTGCTCCCGGACGATGGCCGGGACCTTCTGCTCGAGGGTGCGCCCGGGATCGGACAGGATGCCGAAGATCTTGGGGACGATCTCCCCCAGGGCGCGCTCGAAGATCGCGTCGGCCAGGGCGGCCTTGGTGCCGAAGTAGTAGTGCACCAGGGCCTTGTTGACTCCGGCCTCGGTCGCGATCTCCTGGGTCCGGCTGCCCGCGGTGCCCTTCCGGAGGAAGACGGTGTGGGCCGCGGCGAGGATGCGGTCGCGGGTCTCCTGGTCGGCGCGGGGATCGGGCCGGCCCCGCCGGGCCCCGGGACGCGAAGGTTTTAACCGAGTGGTTGAACTCTTTGGTTTAACCATGCGGTTAATATCGGCCGCCGCGCCCCGCCGTCAAGACCCCGCCGGGGACTCCGGCGACCGGTGCCGTACCGGCCCGGCCCGGTAGCGGCCCTCCCCGTCGCCACCCCATATTGTCCGGCGATGACCCCCGAACAGCACACCCTGGTCCGCGAGAGCTGGCGCCGCTTCGAGCCGCGGCTCCGGGCCAGCGGCCTGCGCTTCTACGAGCAGTTGTTCGCGCTCGATCCGACCGTCGCGCACCTGTTCGCCCACGTGGACATCGACCACCAGGAGCGCAAGCTCATGATCATGATGACGGAGATCGTGCGCGTGCTCGACCAGCCGGTCGAGCTCGTGCCCGAGCTCGCCAGCCTGGGGCATCGCCACGTGGGCTATGGCGTGAAGGACGATGACTACGGGTCGATCGGGAGCGCCCTGCTCTGGCTGCTCGAGCAGGTACTGGGCGAGGAGTTCACCCCCGAGCTGCGGGAGGCGTGGAGCGAGGCCTACCTGCTGGTCTCGTCCATCATGCGCCGGGGAGCGGCACGGGCCGGGGCCGGCTCCGTCTGAAGCGCGTCACCGCGCCCGGAGCGCCATCGCCCAGATGTCGCTCTGCCGCGCGCCGATGGTGAAGAAGAGCCGCGTTCCGTCGGTGGCGAACTCGGCGCGGTTGGACGGGCGCGCCGTGTCGTCGAACCGGATCAGCAGACGGGGCGCGCCGCCCGCGGCGGGGACGGCCCAGAAGCTGGACCCGCCGGTCGCGTCGAAGGCCTTGTAGACGATCGTCCGGCCGTCCTCGCTCCAGAGCGCCAGCTCGGGTGCCGCGAGGGAATCCCCCGCCACCAGCCGGTGTCCCGCCGACCCGTCGGGCCCCACGACCCAGAGCCCGTCCGGACCGCAGTACACGATGCTCCGGCCGTCGGGCGACCAGCGGCCGCCCCAGCTGTCCCTGCTGGTGAGCCGCCGAGAGGCGCCCCAGCGGCCCTCCGCGTCTTGCGCGACCACGAACAGCCGGCGTCCGCCGTCGGCCTCTGCGGTGAACACCAGCTGGCGCCCGTCCGGCGCGAACCCGGCGGAGCGCTGGTTGGGCGGGTCCTTGGCCACCGGACGCTCCGGCCCACCCTCCGCCGACATCACCCGTACCACCCGGCTGCCGCCCTGGTACACGTGCAGCGCGAGCTCCCGCCCGTCGGCCGACCAGCCGGTCACGAACTCGTCGTCCGGCGAGGAGGTGAGCCGCACCGGTTCGCCGCCGCCGAGCGGCATCCGGTAGATGTCCTGGTTGCCGCCGCGATCGCTGTCGTAGACCAGCGACCCGCCGTCGGGCGAGAGGGCGATGCCTTCGATCGCCTGGGTGCCTTCGGTGACCGGCCGGGCGTCGGCCAGGGTGACCGTGCCGTGCGCCGGGATTCCGACCGACCAGATGTTCGAGGTGTTGGTGAACACGGAGTAGGCCAGCTCCGAGCCGTCCGCCGAGAGACTGATCGTATGGGCGCCCAACCCCGCGGTAAGCCGGTCGGGGGGAGCGGTCGGGCGCCCGTGGCGGTCGAGTCGCACGGAATAGACATCCCGCTCGCCGTCGCGGTCGCTCACGAACAGGAGACCGCGACCGTCGGGCAGCCAGGTCGGACTGGTGTTGAGGGCCGCGGCGTCGGTAACCCGAATCGCCTCGCCGCCCGTGGCGGGGACGATCCACAAGGCGCTCGGCGCCATGTTGCCAAGGCTCGTGGCATTGCCCCACGGAACCTCGCCGTAGGCGAACACCGGATTCCCGCTCACGAACGCGATCCACCGTCCGTCCGGTGACCAGGTCAGCGAGTGCGCCGCCGGTTGGGCGACGAGCAGGCGGGGCGTGCCGCCGTCGGCGGGCTGGGCGTAGATCGCCCAGTTCTCCGCGTATCCGATCTGCTTCCCGTCGGGCGACCAGGCGGGATAGGCCACCCATCGGCCCTCGCGCGATGGCCGTACCAGCAGCCTCGGCGTGCCGCCCAGCGCATCGACCACGTAGAGGGTGCCGCCCGATTGAAACGCGATCCGTGCGCCGTCGGGCGACCAGCTCGGTCGCCGGTGCGACCCGGGAAGCGCCGCCGACACCGCGACCGCAGGGCCGCCGTCTCGGCGGCGCACGAAGATCTGGAAGCGGTCACCAACGTCGGCGGCGTAGGCGATGGTGTGCCCGTCCGGCGCCATCGCGGGATCGAGCTCCAGTCGGTCATCCACCGCGACCCGGACCGCGGGTCCCGGCGCCAGCACCGTCTCCCGACCCGACCGGGCGACCAGCCCGAGCGCGAAGCCGAGGCCGAGCAGCCCGACGCCACCGACGAAGCGCCAGAGATCGGCATCGCGCCCACCCGGGGCTGGCGGCGGCGCAGGCGCGG
>DATCWW010000108.1:0-4266 GCA_036566145.1 Gemmatimonadales bacterium | reverse complement strand
GCAACCAGCCCGTACACCAGTGCGCCCGTGCGCCCGTGCGCCGTCGCAACCGGCGCCGCCATGGCCGCCGCCGTCGCCGTGGTGGAGACGTAGCTCCGATTCCCCAGCGCCTCGGCGAACTGGGCCGCGCTGGCGAACCGGTCGGCCGGAAGCTTCTCCAGGGCGGTCAGCACCGCCGCTTCCACGTGAGGCGGGATCGTGTGCCGCTGCGGCACCAGTAACCGGGGCGACTCGGTCACCACTCGGGCCACGACGGCCTGCGCGGTACTACCGGTGAACGGGGGGTCGCCCGTCAGCATTTCGTACAACACCGCGCCGAGGGCGTACACGTCCGAGCGCGGCGTGATCTCCCGCTCGCCCATCGCCTGCTCGGGGCTCATGTAGTGCGGGGTGCCGAGGGACATCCCGGTCTCGGTCATCCGGGCCCCGCTCGCCTTGCTCGCGGCGAGGGCGATGCCGAAGTCGGCCACCAGCGCCTGCCCGTCGTGGAGCAGGATGTTCTCCGGCTTGATGTCCCGGTGGACCACGCCGTTCCGGTGGGCGTAGTCGAGCGCGGAGGCGACCTCGGTCGCGATCCGCACGGCGTCGGCGACGGGAAGCTGCTTTTCCCGATTGAGCCGGTCGCGCAGCGTCTCCCCCTGCACGAACGGCATCACGTAGAAGAGGTAGGAGTCGGCCTCGCCCGAATCGAAGAGCGGAAGGATGTGGGAATGTTGCAGGTTGGCGGTGAGCCGGATCTCGGCCAGGAACCGCTCGGCCCCGATGACCGCGGCCAACTCCGGCCGCAGCACCTTGAGCGCGACCCGCCGGTCGTGCCGGACGTCGTGGGCGAGGTACACCGTCGCCATGCCGCCGGCGCCGATCTCGCGGTCGAGTCGGTACCGGTCGGACAAGGCCGACTGCAACCGACTCAGCAGCTCGGGCATGGAACCTGGGCTTGTTGGGGGATGGCAGGAAGATGGCGGGGGAACGGGTATCCCGCCAGCACAGGCTCACGGCGCCCGGGCCAAGCCTAACGCCCGTCCCGCCCCTGGATCCGCCGCACCAGCGCGGGAAGGTTCTGCAGCACCACGATCCGCGCCGACGGGCTGCGGCGCACCATGACGAACGTCTTGCCGTCGGGGGAGATGTCGTAGTTGGCGTGCGGACCGGTGGCGACGATGTCGGTGATGGGGAACAGGCGCTCGCGGCGGGTCACTGCCAGCGCCGGCGTCGTCGCGATCGCGGCCGCGACGAGATGCGGATCGTTCTGCTTGGTCTCCCGATAGTACAGCTCGCGCCCGTCCGGACTCCAGATCGGCTCGCTCCCGCCGTCGAGCGAGACCAGCACCTGGTCCCGCTCGCCGGCGAGATCCCGCACGTACACCTCGTCCCGGCCGGACTGGTCCGACACGAAGGAAATCCAGCGGCCGTCGGGCGAAACGCCGACATACTGCTCGTTGAACTGACTGGCGACGAGGGGCTCGATTGGACCGTGTCCGCCGTTCCGGATGATGCCGGCATCGAGTCCGGTTTCGGACTGCGCCGAGTCGGGCCGGCCGGGCCGGCGCCGCAGGCTGGTGCCGGTAGTGACCAGGCCCGAGCCATCCCGGAGCCAGAGGCCGGTATACCCCAGGGCGGGGGAGTTCAGCAGGGTGTCAGGCGGCTCGGCGCTGCCCGGGCGCTTGCGCAGCAGGAGCAGGGTCACCCCGCCCACTCGCTGGACCGGGGCGACGTAGGTGAGGAAGCGGCCGTCCGGGGTCCAGGTCGCGTCGTGCCCGTCCCGATCGAAGGTGGCGCGGGTCAACGTGAGCTGGTCGAGACCGAGGATCCAGACGTTGCGTCCCTCGATTGAGCTGAAATCCAGGGAAAGCCGCCGCCCATCCGGGGAGAACAGCGGGTGGTGGAAGTTTCGCCGGTCGCCGGTGACGAGCCGGCTGGCGCCGTGCCGGTCGGCGAAGACCAGCGAGGCCGGCTCCTCCGGGATGTAGGCCACGTTGCCGTTGGGCGCGACGGCGAACTGGGCCACGGCGGTGCCGGTGATCGCCACGTTGCTGGCCACGGCGACCGGCGGTCCGGTCACCCGCCGGCCGTCACGGTCGAGCGGCACGGCCTGCATGGTGCCGTTCGCGAGCACGTACACCAGCAGACCGCGCGTGATCCGCGCCTCGATCACCAGGGTGGCCAGGAGCGACGTCTCGGCTCCGGTCCGCAGGTCCACCAGCAGGATGGGTCCGGCCGAGGTACCGACCCGGGTTCGGGTCACCAGGGCCGTGTGTCCGTCGGCCAGCACCTGGCAGAGCCGATACGCCCCCCGGACTCTCGGCACCATGGAGTCGCCCACCACCTCGCCGATGAGGTCGTTGCCGGTGTACCACAGGTTACCCTGGGGATCCCAGGCCGCGGCGTCGGTGGGGAGCAGGTTCGACGTGATCAACTCCAGCGCGCCCCCGTCCATTGGCACCCGGACCGGCTGGCCGTTCTGGCCCTGGCTGCCGACGACCCAGCGCCCGTCCGGCGACACCAGCGGACTGCCGAACGCGGTTGCTCCCTGGATCGGGGTGCCCGTCTCCGCGTCAAGCGCCTGCCGCACCAACTGGAGAATCCCCTCGGCGTTCACCACCGCGTAGACCAGACCCTGGCCGTCGGGCGTCAGGCTGAGGTGTCGCTGAGAGCTGCTGGCACCGCTGCCGCCGAGCCCGGGGACGAGGAGTGCTAGCCGCGAGGGTGACAGCTCGGGGCGCGGGCGGAGGAGCGCCCAGACCGCCAGCGCGGAGGCCACGCCCGCGATGATCCAGCCCACCCACGCCAACACCCCTGCGCCTCTGGGTCGCTGCGCCCCCGCGCCCGCCGCCGGCAGCACGACCGTCGGCACCGATCCGCTCCGCTGCGTCGTCGCGCCTCCCAGCGCGTCTCCGAACTCCTTGGCGGACCCCCAGCGGTCCGCCGGGAGCTTCTGCAATGCCGTCAGAATCGCGGCCTCGACCCCGGGAGAGACGGTCGGCCGTTTGGGCCGGAGCGCGGGCGGCTGCTCGGTGAGCACCTTCGCCACGATCGCCTGCGAGTTCGGTCCGGTGAACGGCGGCTCCCCGGCGAGCATCTCGTACGCCATCGCGCCGAGGGCGTAGACGTCGCTGCGCGGGCCGATCTCCCGCTCGCCCATCGCCTGCTCGGGCGACATGTACGCCGGCGTCCCCAGCGACATGCCGGTCTGGGTCATCCGGTGGCCGCCGGCCTCGACCACCGCGAGCGCGATCCCGAAGTCCGCCACCAGGGCCGCCCCGTCCTGCAGCAGGATGTTCTCCGGCTTGATGTCGCGGTGGACCACGCCCTGGCGGTGGGCGTAATCGAGCGCCGAGGCGACCTCGCGGGCGATCCGGAGCGCGTCGTCGACCGGCAGCTGACGCTCGCGCTGGAGCCGCGCCCGCAGCGATTCGCCGGTAACGTAGGGCATGACGTAGTACAGCAGGCCGTCGGCCTCTCCCGAGTCGATCAGGCCGAGGATGTGCGGGTGCTGCAGGTTGGCGGTGACCTTGATCTCGCCCAGAAAGCGCTCGCCGCCGAGCACGGCCGAGAGCTCCGGGTGGAGGACCTTGATGGCGACCCGGCGACCGTGCTTGAGGTCTTCGGCGAGGTAGACGGTCGCCATGCCGCCCTGGCCGATCTCGCGCTCGAGGCGGTACCGGTCCGCGAGGGCGCTGGTGAGGCGCGCGGAGGGACTGGTCAGCGGCAGACTCCCTTCACTCGGGGGCTCGGGAACGCCGGTGGGATGTCCGTGATGATGATCAATATGCGGGTGGGGAGGGCACCGGGCCAGCCGCTGTCATCCCGAACGAAGTGAGGGACCTGGGCGGGTTCCGCAAGAAGGCAGCCCAGGTCCCTCGCTACGCTCGGGATGACACCTCTGCGCGATCGCTATTGCGCCTGCAGCTCAGCCCCTGTCACTACGGGGTGCATCACCCATCCGCTCGCGGCGTGCCCGAAGCTCTGTGTCACGTCGAAATCCACCAGCAGGATTTTCGTCGGAGTGTCGAGCACGAGTGCGCCGCCCGTCATCTGCACCTTGAGCCCCGACTGCGCATAGCTCGGTGCATGCAGCGAGCCCTCTGCCTCTCCGCCGCACGGGGTGCTGTCGTACCCGTCGGTCGCATACACCGTGCTCCCGCCGTTCCCGTCGTCCACCGCGAGGCACGCGCCGCTGATCTTGAAGCGGAGCTCGTGATAGGTGCCCGACGGCACCTCGACGTCCTGCACCAGCGGAAGGACGTCGGTTGCGAGGGTCAGCAA
>DATCWW010000043.1:0-13813 GCA_036566145.1 Gemmatimonadales bacterium | reverse complement strand
GGCCCGGGAATCGAGGCCCGGGCCGCGGCGGCGACGCACCCCATCGTGGACCTGGTGCCCACGCTCTACCGCTGGCTCGGCCTCGAGCCCGATCCGGCCTTCGCGGGTCAGCCGATACCGGAGCTGGTGCGATGACGCCTCCGGTCACGCTCTGCATCATCAACTACAATGGCGAGCGGTACCTGCCGCGGACGCTGGCGGCCGTGCGCGCATCGGGGATGCGGTTCGACGAGGTGCTTCTGGTGGACGACGCCAGCCCCGACGGCAGCGTGGCGTTGGTGCGGGAGCATTGGCCGGAGGTCACGGTGCTCGCGCAGCCGAAGAACGGCGGACCCGGCGCGGCCCGGAACGCCGGATACGCCGCGGCCCGCAACGACTTCATTCTCTTCATCGACAACGATGTCGCGCTCACGTCCGAGTGCGCCGAGCGGCTGCGCGCCACGCTGCTGGAACGGGAGGGGGCCGCGGTAGCCATGCCGCGGGTTCTCTACGCCGCCCGGCCCGACACCATCCAGTACGAGGGCGCGGACTGCCACTTCCTCGGCCTCATGGCGCTTCGGCGCGCTGATCAGCCCGCCGACGAGGCGCCGGTCGAGACCGCCGAGACCCAGTCGGTCGTGACCTGCGCGTTCCTGGTGCACCGGGGGCGCTGGGGCGCGAGCCCGCCCTTCGACGACTCGTTCATCTTCAACTACGAGGATCACGACTTCGGGGTCCGCACCCGGATCATGGGACAGATCGTCCTGGCGGTGGCGGATGCGCGCGTGCTGCACGGCGAGGGGACCGCAGGCCTGTCGTTCCGGGAAGGCCGCGAGCGCTCCCCGATCCGGGTGTACTGCCTCATCCGCAACCGCTGGCGGATCCTGCTCCAGTCGTTCCAGCTCCGCTCGCTGGTCCTGCTCGCTCCCTGCCTGGTGGTCTATGAGATCGTGCAGCTCGGTGGGGTGGTGAAGAAGGGCTGGCTGGCTCCCTGGCTCCGGGCGGTCGGCTGGATCGTGGCGAACCCCCGCACGATCCTGCGCCGGCGCCGCGCGGTCCAGCGCTCCCGCCGCACGCCCGACCGCGCGCTGCTCCTCGGTGGACCCCTGCCCTTCACGCCGGGGCTGGCGCCCGGCGGGGTCGAGCGCCTCGTCCGGAACGGTCTCGATCGATTCGTCGCGGGCTACTGGCGCCTGGTGCGCGGCCTGCTCTAGTCGCCCGGCAGATGGGCGGTGTAGGACTCCTCACGCACCGGCTGGAAGCCGCGCCGCAGGTAGTTGGGGAGAGCGGCGGGATGATCGAGCGTACAGGTGTGCAGCCAGACCCGTGAGGCGCCCAGGGTCCACGCGGTCTCGACGGCGCGGGTCAGCAGATGCCCTCCCCACCCGCGCCCGAAGTATTCCGGCAACAAGCCGAAGTACGCGATCTCCACCGCCCCGTCCCCCGGGGCGCGCAGCTCGAAGTAGCCGGCCGGCGCGGCTCGCCAGGTGAGGAGCCAGAGTGAGTTGGCCGGATCCGCCAGGTGCGCCTGAACCCTCGCATCGTCCCAGACCAGCCGGTCGGTCCAGTGGAACGCCCGCCCCACCTCGGCGTAGAGATAGCGGAAAAAGGAAACCGGACATTCGTGCACCCGTTCCAGCCGGGGCGCGGGGGCAGGCACCGCCGCCGGGCGCAGCGCGCCCGGCGAGGACATCTCGAGGTAGGTGCGGGTTACCTGGACCGGCGGCATGGGGGATTGGGGGATTGTAATGAATGAAGGCTCCGGGGACAGTCCCCGGAGCCTTCATCCTGAGGTCAGTAACCGCGAGGGTTACTGAGGGCTCTGCGTCGAGTCGGTCGGCGCGCCGCTGGACGGGTTGGCGCTGCTATCGACCCCGGTGCTGGGGGTGTAGCCGCTGGTCCCGCTGGTGTCAGCGCTCATCCCGGAGTCCTGCCCCATGCTCGAGGTGTCCGGGGTGGTCGGCACCGGCGCCGCGCTGGTGGTATCGGTCGGCGTGGTCGGATACTGACCGGCCGTGGTGTCGGTCGGGGTGGTCGGCACCGGCGCCGCGCTGGTCGTGTCGGTCGGCGCCGTCGGCGTCATCGCCGTGTCGGTCGGCTGCGCGGTCGTGGTGGTGTCGAAATTACCCGTGGTGGTGTCATTGGTCACCGCGGTGGTGTCGCCCCGCTCGGGGGCGGCGCCCATGTCATCCTCGCCTCGATTGTGGCAAGCTGCCAGCGACGCGGCGGCAGCGAGCATCCAGAGCATCTTCTTCATGATGTACACTCCCTGAGTCGACGGAACTTTGCCCGCCCCAGACGTCAATTTCGTGCGTCCGCCGGCCGCGGGCCCCAATGCTGCAGTCGTTTCGCGGGGACAAACCTACAGAGGGAAAGGGATTGCCACTAGGTCACAGATCACACTTCCCAGACGGCCTCTGCGCCGCACCAGATTGCAGCTACCTAAAGCATTGACAGTAAGGGTCTTAGCTTGTTACTTAGCGGAGTGAAAAACCTTGCAGTTTTCGTTCTCGCGGTCCCCTGCCGCTCCACGAGCGCCCCGACGACCGGTTTACCCCACTTTTTCAGGCCTCCAGGCTACGACTCCAACTCCCGCAGGCCCCGGAACAGCTCCAGCGCGCCGGGGTTGGCCAGCGCGTCCACGTTCCGCACCGGCCGGCCATGGATCACCTCGCGCACGGCGAGCTCGGTGATCTTGCCGCTGATCGTGCGCGGAATGTCGGCTACCTGGACGATGCGCCGCGGCACGTGATGCGGGCTCGCGTGCTGCCGGATCCGGCGGCGGATCCGTTCCTCCAGGTCCGCGTCCAGCCGGTCCTCCGGGCGGAGCCGGACGAAGAGCACGACCCGGACGTCGCCATCCCACTCCTGCCCCACGACCAGGCTCTCCAGGATCTCGGGGAGCTGCTCGACCTGACGGTAGATCTCCGCGGTCCCGATCCTGACCCCGCCCGGGTTGAGCGTGGCGTCGCTCCGGCCGAGGATGATCAGGCCGTCGTGCCGGGTGAGCCGGGCCCAGTCGCCGTGGCGCCAGACGCCAGGAAAATGCTCGAAGTACGCGCTCCGATACTTGGCGCCATCGGGATCGCCCCAGAACGCCACCGGCATGCTGGGGAACGGACGGGTGCACACCAGCTCTCCGTCCTCCTCGAGCACCGGGCACCCCCGCTCGTCGAACACCTCGACCGCCATCCCCAGTCCGCGGGTCTGCAGCTCCCCGCGCCAGACCGGGCCGGTGGGATCGCCCAGGGCGAAACAGGAGATGATGTCGGTCCCCCCACTCACGCTGGCCAGGTGGACATCCGACTTGATCTCCCGGTACACGTAGTCGTAGCTCGCCGGCGCAAGCGGGCTCCCGGTGGAAAGGATCGTCCGAAGGGGACCGAGGTCGTGATTCCGGCCCGGACGGAGCCCTTCCTTCTCCGCCATCGCCAGGTACTTGGCGCTGGTGCCGAAGACGCTGATGCGCTCCTGCTCCGCCATGCTCCAGAGGATCGGCGGTGGGGCGAGCGGCGCCCCGTCGAAGAGCACCACCGTCGCCCCGACCGCCAGACTCGACACCAGCCAGTTCCACATCATCCAGCCGCAGGTGGTGAAGTAGAAGACCCGGTCGTCTCGACCGAGGTCGGTATGGAGCACCAACTCCTTCAGGTGCTGCAGCAGGGTACCGCCGGCGCCGTGCACCATGCACTTGGGCAGCCCGGTGGTGCCTGAGGAATACATGATGTACAGCGGATGATCGAACGGCAGGCGGGCGAAGGTGAGTGGCCGGTCGGGTGCGGCGCCGACCCAGTCATCCCACCGCACGGCGCCGGGAAGTCCGTCGGGCGCCGCGCCCGGATCGGCATAGGGAACCAGGACGATTCGCTCGACCCCTGGAATCCGCGCCCGGATCTCCCGCACCCGCGGCATGATGTCGATCCGCTTGCCGGCGTACCAGTACCCGTCCGCCGCGACGAGAACCCGGGGCTCGATCTGGCCGAACCGGTCGAAGACGCCGTTCGCCCCGAAATCCGGCGAGCACGACGACCACACCGCGCCCAGGCTGGCGGCGGCGAGCATTGCGATCACGGCCTCGGGCATGTTGGGCAGATAGCCCGCCACCCGATCGCCCGCCACGACCCCGTCGGCCGCGAGCGCGGCGGCCACTCCGCCGACCCGGGCGCGGAGCTCCCGGTAGGTGATGGCGCGCTGCCGCCCCGCCTCGTTCCAGAACACCAGCGCCTCGCGCTCGTCCTCGTAGCGGAGCAGGTTCTCCGCGAAGTTGAGTCGCGCGCCGAGGAACCAGCGCGGGCCCAGCACCGGATCGGGCGGAGCCATACGGTCGAGTCCCAGGGCGACCTGATCCCAGGGCGCGCGCCCGGGACGCTCCTCCGCCGCGATGCCGCAGAACTCCCACACCTCGGGCCAGAACGCCTCCGGGTGAGTCGCCGACCAGCGAAAAAGCGTGGGAATGTCGGTCACGGTCTCCGCGCCTGGCATGGCACGGATTCGCTCGAGGAACCGGGTCAGGTTGGCCCCCGCCACCCGCGCCGGACCGGGGGTCCAGACCGGTCCGGCGTCGGGGGCTTCGGTGACGGCAGCCGCCGGCACGACGGGCTCAGGATGTCGGCGGATTGAACTGCGCGTGCTGCGCGTCCAGCCAGGACTTGTGGTAGTTCTGGTCCTCGATCGCGAGTGCGGGCTTGGCCACGTGGAGGGGACGGAAGCTGTCCATCATCACCGCGAGCTCGTCGGTGTACTTGGCCCCGATGCTGGCCTCGGCCCGGCCCGGGTGCGGGCCGTGCGGGATCCCGTCGGGATGGTGGGTGATGCTGCCGAACTCGATCCCCTTCCGGCTCATGAACTCGCTCGAGGCGTAGTAGAGCACCTCGTCCGAGTCCACGTTGCTGTGGTTGTACGGCGCCGGCACCGCCTCGGGATGGAAGTCGTACGGACGGGGGCAGAAGCTGCAGACTACGAAGCCGTCACCCTGGAAGGTCTGGTGCACCGGCGGCGGCTGGTGCACCCGGCCGACGATCGGCTCGAAGTCCATGATGTTGAAGGCCCAGGGATAGAAGTATCCGTCCCACCCCACCACGTCGAAGGGATGGTGGTCGAGAATGATCTCGTTGAGGCCGTCGTACTGCTTCACCAGAATGGGGAAGTCGCCCTGCTCGTCGTGGGTCCGGAGCGCGGTCGGCCGGCGGATATCCCGCTCGCTGTAGGGCGCCCCTTCGATCAACTGGCCGAACTCGTTGCGGTAGCGCTTGGGCGAGCGGACATGCCCCCGGCTCTCCATCACCAGGAGTTTGGTGGGATCGCCCTTGAGGTCGAGCCGCCAGCGGTGAAGGATGCCCCGGTGGATCACCAGGTAGTCGCCCTCGCGGAACGGCAGGTCGCCGAACACGCTTTCCAGCGTCCCCGTTCCCTTGCTCACGTACACCAGCTCGTCGCCCTGGGCGTTCCGGTAGAAATGCGCGTCGTTCTCGTCGGGCTCGACGTAGAGCATGGCGATGTCGTTGTTGAACAGGAGCGGCGTCCGGTCCAGCGTGGGGCTCCCGCCTTTCTTCACCTGCGAGGTGCGGAAGTGGCGGTGCTTCAGGGTGTGGTCCGGGTCGGCCTCGTACTTGGTCTCCCGGAGCCGCCGCGCCGACTTCACCGTCGTCGGTGGGTGGGTGTGGTACAGCAGCGAGGAGGTGCCGGTGAACCCCTCGTGCCCCATCAGCTCTTCGGCGTAGATCCCGCCGTCGGGCTTGCGGAAGGCGATGTGGCGCTTCTTGGGGATCTGGCCGAGGGTGTGGTAGTTGGGCATCAGAGATTCCCTCTCAGCGCCTGCTCCCGCTCGATCGCCTCGAAGAGGGCCTTGAAGTTGCCCTTGCCGAAGCTGCGGGCGCCTTTGCGCTCGATGATCTCGTAGAACAGCGTCGGGCGATCCTCGACCGGCTTGGTGAAGATCTGGAGCAGATACCCGTCGGGATCCCGGTCCACCAGGATCCCCAGCCCCTGAAGCCGCTCCACCGGCTCGTCGATCTTACCGACCCGATGCTGCAGGTCGTCATAATAGGTCGTGGGGACGTTGAGGAACTCGACCCCGCGGTCGCGCAGCGCGGTGACGGTGCTGATGATGTCGTCGGTGGCGAGCGCCAGGTGCTGCGCCCCCGGGCCGCGGTAGAACTCCAGATACTCGTCGATCTGCGACTTCTTCTTCCCCTTGGCCGGCTCGTTGATGGGGAACTTGATCCGCTCGTTCCCGCTCGAAACCACCTTCGACATGAGCGAGCTGTACTCGGTGGAGATGTCGCTGTCGTCGAAGCTGATCAGGTTCTTGAAGCCCATGACCCGCTCGTAGAACCCGACCCACTCGTTCATCCGGCCCAGCTCGACGTTGCCGACGATGTGGTCCACGTACTTGAGGCCCACCGGCGCCGGCCGGTAGGGCGATTCGACCCGGCGGAAGCCGGGGAGAAAGAGGCCCTTGTAGGCCCGCCGCTCCACCAGGCTGTGGATGGTGTCGCCGTAGGTCTGGATCGCGGCGATCACCACCTCCCCCTCGTCGTCCCGCAGCACCGTCGGCTCCTGCACCGGCCGGGCGCCGCGCTCGACCGCCGCCCGGAAGGCCTCGCGGGCATCGTCGACCCAGAGCGCGATGTCCCGGACGCCGTCGCCGTGGGCGTGCACGTGCTGCGCCGCCGGGTGGTCGGGCCGGATCGCGGTGGTGAGCACGAGCCTGATCTTGCCCTGCTGGAGCAGGTAGCTGGCCCGGTCTCGCACCCCGGTCTCCGGGCCCCGGTACCCGAGGAGCTCGAATCCGAAGGCGGTGCGATAGTAGTGGCTGGCCTGCTTGGCGTTCCCGACGTAGAACTCCACGTAGTCGGTGCCGTTGATGGGAAAGGTATCGGTGGTGGCGGCTGGGGCGGCCAGCGTATCGGTCGACATGAAGGCCCCTAGGCTGGGGGAGTAGTTCCTGGTCTAACCGGAAGATAACGCTGGAGTTACCCACCCACCACCGGTCTCACTGCCGCCCAGCACCTCGTCCACCGCGCGAGTCAACTCCAGGGCCGTGAAGGGTTTCTGCAGGAACGGATGGTCCCGGTCGAGCAAGCCCCGCTGGACGATCTCGTCCCTCGGATATCCCGACATATAGAGGATGGGAACCCGGGGGTAGCGATGTCGTACCTCGTGCGCCAGCTGGTCGGTGCCGATGTCGGGCACGATCACGTCGGTCACGACCAGGTCCACGTCGCCCGGCTCCCGATCGAGCTCGCTCAGGGCTTCATCGCCGCTGCGTGCCACCAGTACCCGGTGGGTGCGGTCCCTGAGGATGCGCGCGGCCAGCTCCCGGACACCGTCCTCGTCCTCGATCACCAGAATGGTGCGGCCCGCCGCCGCCAGCACGGGCTCGGAAGGACGTTGCGGCGCGACCTCGGCCGGCGCCGCGACCTCGGGCATGCAGATCGTGAAGGTGGTCCCTGCGGTCGGAGTGCTTTCCACCCAGACGTACCCGCCGCTCTGCTTCACGATCCCGTACACGGTGGAGAGTCCCAGACCGGTTCCCTGCCCGATCCCCTTGGTCGTGAAGAACGGCTCGAAGACGCGGTTGACCGTCTCGGCGTCCATGCCGTATCCGGTGTCGGCCACCGAGATCAGGCCGTACTGGCCGGGCGGGATGGGAATGCCGATCAGGGCCAGCCCATCGGCTTCGGTCAGCCGGCGCGAATCGGTGGTGACCCGGACGGCCCCGCCGCCCGGCATCGCGTCACGGGCGTTGAAGGTGAGGTTGATCAGGACCTGCTCCAGCTGCGTGCGGTCAGCATGCACCACGGACGCCTGGTGGCCTCCCACCGTCTCCACCCGGACGTTGGCCGGCAGCATGAGGCGGAGGACCGGCACCAGGTCGCCCACCACCTCGGCCAGCCGCAGGTCCACCGGATGGAGCACCTGCTGGCGACTGAACGCGAGGAGCTGGGTGGTGATCTTGCCGGCTCGGACGGCCGCCTTGAGGATCTCTTCCACCTCGCGCCGGCGGTCGGGGGGTAGGTCGGAGGCCCGCGCCAGCAGGTCGCCGAAACCCAGGATGATCGTCATCATGTTGTTGACTTCGTGGGCCACGCCCCCGGCCAGACGCCCCACCGCCTCCATCCGCTGGGCCCGGTGCAGGCGCTCCTCCGTGCGCTTGAGGGCACTGAGATCCTGCACCGTGACCACATATGACGATGGCGGGGAGCCCTCCTCCAACGGCGTCACGTTAACCAGGGCCGGGAAGGTCGAACCGTCTATCCGTCGGTGCTCAGACTCATAGGTCTCCCGCGGCGGCCCGGTGCCGCCGGCCCCTGGCCACTCACGGACCTCGTCCACCCGCTCGGGTGGCAGGAGATCGGTGAAGAGCCGGCCGGTGAGCTGGTCTGCCTCGACGAAGCCGTGCAGGTGAGCGAACGCCGGATTGACGGCGTCGATGCGATGATCGGCCCCGTCGACTACCGCCGCGCCCCACGATGACCGGTAGAAGACCCGGACCCAGCGGCGGAGCGCTTCCTCGAGGCGCTCGCGGCGCTCTCCTTGCGGGAGCGTTCCCGAGTGCATGCGATCGGCATCGAACGTGAGGGCAATGCGCCGCGCCATCACCTGAACCATCGCCAGGTCGATGGCGTGGTACGGTTGCTCGTCGTGGGTGCGCGCGATCGCCAACGCCCCGCACCACTGGCCCGCGGCGCGCAAGCCCACAGCGATGAGCGAGTGGAAGTTCAGAGCCTGAAGGTGGGGAAAGAGATCGGGGCCGTGACGCGCCTGACTACGCAGCGCGCTCCGCCGGACGGTCGGCAGCCAGTGGAACGTGCGCCCCCACCGCGCCTCCTCCCGGGCCACATGGATCAGCTGCGGCAACAACTCGTGCACGCGCCGGTGAACCGCCTCAGCGTCCTCCGGCGTGCGGGCGGAAGTGATGACGTTGAATCCACCCCGCGCGCTCGGCACGACCGCCAAGGCCACGTCGCCCAGCTCGGGCACCATGCCGTCCATCACTTCCTGGACGACGCGTTCGAACGGTTGCTCGGCCTGGAGTGGCGCGCTCAGGCTCTCCGCCAGCGCCAGTCGCTCGGCCGTCAGCAACTCCGGGGGGTTCGACTCTTCCTCTGACCCGGTCACCACGTGCGTCATCCTCCTCAGCGATCCGAAGGGTGTGCCCCCCTGACATTTGAGGCAAGCCCAGGCGGCGCCGATGTGACCGTCCTCACCCGGGCTGATTGCTCCCGGGTTCCCTCGGACCTACCTTAAGATCCTGAGCGGGAGCGGTGATGGCCAAACGAGACATCGTCGTGGTCGGCGCATCCGCGGGCGGGACCGAGGCGCTTACGGAACTGGTGCGAGCGCTCCCGGCCGAGTTTCCGGCCGCGATTTTCGTGGTCGTCCACTTCCCAGCCTCCGCCAGCAGCGTCCTCCCCCGGATCCTGAGTCGTGCCGGCTCCCTCCCCGCCACCCACCCCGACGACGGCGACACTTTCGCGACCGGCCGCATCTACGTCGCCCGGCCAGACTGCCACCTGATGTTGCGCGACGGGCGGCTCTCGGTGCGCAGGGGGCCCAAGGAGAACAATTCCCGTCCCGCGATCGACCCCCTCTTCCGGAGCGCGGCCCGGAGCGCCGGGAAGCGGGTCATCGGGGTCGTCCTGTCCGGCAACCTGGACGACGGCACCGCGGGCCTGCTCAGCATCAAGCAGCACGGAGGCATTGCCGTGATTCAGGCGCCGGAGACCGCGCAATACCCCAGTATGCCGCGCAGTGCCATCGACCACGTACCGGTCGACTACGTCGTCCCCATTGAGCAGATGGCGGGCCTTCTGGTGCGCCTGACGAGCGACCAGGCTGGCCCGAAGGAGCTGGTGCCGATGGACTCCGACGATTCACCAAGCGACGAAGAGACGCTGGCCGACCGCCAAACCCAGCCGGGTGCCCCGTCGACCATGACTTGCCCGGAGTGTCATGGCTCACTCTGGGAAACCCGTGAAGGCGCCCTGGTCCATTTTCGCTGCCGGGTGGGCCACGCATATACCGGGGAGAGCCTCCTGGCTCACCAGGCCGACCAGCTGGAGGCCGCGCTCTGGACGGCCCTCCGCTCGCTTGAAGAGCACGCGGCGCTCAGCCGTCGGCTGGCATCACGGGCCACCGACCGGGGGCACGCGCACAGCGCCTCGGCCTTCACTGAGCAGGCGATGGACGCCGAGCACCACGCATCAACCATCCGCAATGTGCTGTCGACGGGTTTGAACAGTCAGGCCGGTATCGCGGACCTCGCCTCACACCTCGCTTCCTGAGCCCGCGATGCCCGACCCAACCGCGTCCGACGATCTCGTTGACGACAACGCGGGCCCCACCTCGGAGCCGCCCCCCGCCGACACGGAGCCGGGGTGGGCGACCCTCCTTACCTACCTGGTGACGGCCCGCGGCTTCGACTTTCATGGCTACAAACCGACCACGCTGGCGCGCCGCATCCGGAAGCGGATGGCGGCACTCGACATCCACTCGTTCTCGGCCTACCAGGACCATCTCGAGGTCCACCCGGACGAGTTCACCACGCTGTTCAACACCATCCTCATCAACGTCACGGGGTTCTTCCGCGATCCCCAAGCCTGGGACATGGTCCGGACGCAGGTCCTGCCTCGCATCGTGGCCGTCAAGGCGCCGGGCGAGCCCATTCGGGCCTGGAGCGCCGGCTGCGCCTCTGGCGAAGAGGCGTACACCCTGGCCATGGTGCTGGCCGACGCGCTGGGAGCCGATCAGTTCCGGGAGCGGGTCAAGATCTACGCGACCGACGTGGACGAGGACGCGCTGAACGCGGCCCGCCATGCGGCTTATACCACGCGGCAGATCGAGAGCGTGCCTCCCGAGCTGCTCGACCGCTACTTCGATCACCTGGACGGGATGTACCTGTTCCGCAAAGACTTCCGCCGCCAGGTCATCTTCGGCCGCCACGATCTATTGGCGGACTCGCCGATTTCCCGGGTGGATCTGCTGGTCTGCCGCAACACGCTCATGTACTTCAACTCCGAAGCGCAGGCCCGGATCCTGAGCCGCTTCCATTTCGCGCTGAACGAGGGCGGCTTCCTCTTCCTCGGCCGGGCCGAAACCCTGATGACCCAGGGGCAGATCTTTCTTCCCCTGGATGTCAAGCGTCGGATTTCACAGAAGGCGCCTCGAGACGGTGTCGATCGGCTGTCCACCCCCGCCAGAGAGAGCGATAACGAAGACGGCGAAGGACGACATCCGCTACCCGAGGTCGGCCTCGACGCGAGCCCGGTTCCACAGCTCCTCGTCGATCCCGAGGGCATCGTCGCCGCGATCAATGAGCAGGCCCGCACGCTGTTCGGACTCCGGCTCGCCGACGTCGGCCGCCCGCTGCGTGATCTGCAGGTCTCCTATCGCCCCGCGGACCTGCGGTCCTTGATCGACCAGTCGACCGCCGAGCGCCGCCCCGTCGTCGTCAAGGAAATGGAATGGCGTGCCCCGGGCGGAGAGTCCCGCTGGCTGGATGTGCAGGTCGCCCCGCTCGTCGATGCGTTCGTCGGCGACCTCGGGACGCTCATCGCCTACACCGACGTTACCGGCTATCGCAGGCTCACCCGTGAGCTGGAGCAGTCGCACCAGGCCCTGGAGACGGCCTACGAGGAGCTGCAGTCCACCAACGAGGAGCTGGAGACCACCAACGAGGAGCTGCAGTCCACCGTGGAGGAGCTGGAGACGACCAACGAAGAGCTGCAGTCCACCAACGAGGAGCTCGAGACGATGAACGAGGAGCTCCAGTCCACGAACGAGGAGCTGCAGACCATCAACGACGAGCTGCGGCACCGGGGGGAGGAGCTCAACGCCGCCAACGCGTTCCTCCAGTCGGTCATGACCAGTCTCCGGGGCGGGGTCGCCGTGGTGGACCGCGAACTCCGGTTGCTGGCCTGGAGCCGCCATGCCGAGGAGCTCTGGGGACTTCGGCTGGAGGAAGTCTTGGGGCGGCACCTCCTCAACCTCGATATCGGACTGCCGGTCGAGCAGCTGCGCCCCGCGCTCAAGGCATGCCTGTCGGGCGACTCGGCGATCGAACAGACGGCCCTCGACGCGGTGAATCGGCGGGGCAAGACGATCCGGTGCACCATAACCTGTACCCCCCTGATGGGCGGCCAGCACGAAGTCCGGGGGGTCATCCTCCTCATGGAGGGAAGCGCCCCCTAGGCTTCTGCGACACGCCCCACCCCATGTGCATCCCCCTGCCATCCGGGCATCTCCCGAACCGCGCACCGGCACCCTGTCCCTTCTGCCTGCTGGACACCGACAGGAGCCGGTGACACACTCCCTGGAGCAGCCCAACCGCTGGGCGGCCTCAACGCAGGCCGACCAAAGGACTTAGGTCTGTACGTTGAAACGAGATAGGACTTCTATCACCGACGGGGCGCCGTCGGGGAGGAATATTGTGGTGTGGTGCGAATGTTGCCGGGGAAAGCTCTTTCCGGCGGGAGCCATCCTCGTTAACGCAGGTCGCGGCCACAGGGGCACATGACGGCGGATCTGTCTCAGCTCTTCGAGCAGTACTACCCGGCCCTGGTCCGGATGCTGTATCGCCGCACCGGTGACCGGGACCGGGCGGAGGACTTGGCCCAGGAGACATTCGCCCGCGCGGTGAGCGCCCCGCCGGACAATCCCCGGCCGTGGCTCTTCGCCGTGGCGCTCAACCTGGTCCGTGAGGATGGCCGGCGAACGGTGACCCGTGGCCGGCGGCTGGAGCTGCTCCGGAACGAGCAGGATCGGCCGGCGCCGGGTCCGGACGTCGAGGTGGTCCGGAACGAGGACACCGCGCGGGTCCGGGCCGCCCTCGGCACCCTGAACGAGCGGGATCGCGAGGCGCTCCTGCTCAAGGCCGAGGGGTTTAATTACGACGAGATCGCGGCGACTCTTGGCCTGGCCAAGGGCGCCGTGGGAACGACATTGGCCCGGGCGCGCCGCCGGCTGGTCGAGGCGTACCGGGCGCAGGAACGAGGTGAGCATGTCGCATCTTGACGAAGGCACCCTGCACGCGCTGCTGGACGGCGAGCTCGAGATGACCGAGGTGAAGGAGATCCAGGCCCATCTCGGCAGCTGCAGCGCTTGCGGCACCCGCCTCCGCCAGGTCAAGGAGTTCTACGCCGAGGCCGACCGGCTGGTCGGGTCTCTCGAGTTGCCCGGGACGGGGGCCGCGGCGGCCGCCGGGGGATCCCGGAGCAGGTCCGCCACGCTCGAGCCGCGGACCGAGGTCGCCCGAGTCCCCGCCCCGCTTCCGCCGACTCCGGAGGGGCCGCCACCGATCTTCCTGCCGGACAATCCGGACTGGTCGGAGCGCACCCGCCGGGTGATCGCGCCGATGAAGTGGGCCGCACTGCTGGTGCTGGCGGTAGGCGCGGGGTTCATCGCGAGCGAGTCCCGGCGGGGACGACCCGCCTCGGTGCCGTTCGATGCCTCCGATACCTCGGCCCCGGTGCTGAGCGCCGAGGAGGCGACCCCGCAACCGGACAGCGGCGCCCTGACCGGTTCGGCCGACCAGCTGACCGCATCAGGTGAATCGGCCCGCCCCGCGGCCGCCTCCAGCCGCGCGGCCGAGAGCCAGACGTCACCCCTCGTTCCTCGAGGCGAGCTGGCCAAGGCCAAGGACTCCGAGGAGGGGCTATTGGACTCCGCCACCACCGCCAACGACGAAACCGTCGAGCTCGCCGAGCGCAACAGGCCGACGGCCGCGCGGCGTTCGACACCCCCTCCGGCCCAGCCGGCGCCGAACGCCGTCCGGACGGAAGCCGCCAAGGCGCTGGAGGACCTCGACCGCGAGCGCCGGGCGCAGCGGGCG
>DATCWW010000092.1:0-18896 GCA_036566145.1 Gemmatimonadales bacterium | reverse complement strand
CTGGTGCCGCTCGACGGCGGGCGCTTCGCCACGTCCGACCTGAACGACCTGTATCGGCGGGTGATCAACCGGAACAACCGGCTCACCAAGCTGATCCAGCACAAGGCGCCGGAGGTCATCCTCCGGAACGAGAAGCGCATGCTCCAGGAGGCGGTGGACGCGCTCTTCGACAACGGGCGGCGCAGCAAGGCCATCCGGGGCCGGGGCAAGCGCCCGCTCAAGAGCCTCTCGGACATGCTCAAGGGCAAGCAGGGCCGGTTCCGGCAGAACCTGCTGGGCAAGCGGGTGGACTACTCCGGCCGCTCGGTCATCGTGGTGGGGCCGGAGCTCCGGCTGCACCAGTGCGGCCTGCCCAAGGCGATGGCGGTCGAGCTGTTCAAGCCCTTCATCATCCACAAGCTGGTGGAGAAGGGGATCGCCGAGACGGTCAAGCGGGCCAAGAAGATCGTGGAGCGGGAGAGCCCCGAGGTGTACGAGATCCTGGAGGAGATCATCCAGGACCACCCGGTGCTGCTCAACCGCGCCCCGACGCTGCACCGTCTGGGCATCCAGGCGTTCGAGCCGGTGCTGGTCGAGGGGAAGGCCATCCGGATCCACCCGCTGGTCTGCGCCGCGTTCAACGCCGACTTCGACGGCGACCAGATGGCGGTGCACGTGCCGCTCTCGTTCGAGGCCCAGCTGGAGGCGCGCCTCCTGATGATCTCCTCGAACAACGTGCTCAAGCCGTCGGACGGGCGTCCGGTGGCGGAGCCGTCGCAGGACATGGTGCTGGGGAGTTACTTCCTGACCAAGCTGCCGGCCGGCTTCGAGGAGGAGCTGCGCAAGGGCGGCAGCGGGAAGCTGGAGGAGACCAAGGGCCGGCTGTGGAAGGACGCCAAGTACTTCGGCAGCCTGGCCGAGCTGGAGATGGCGCTGCTCAACGGCAGCGTCGGCTACCACACGGCCATCCACTTCTGGTACGTGCCCCCGGTGGAGACCGTCGATGAGGAGGCCCGGCGGCCGCGCTGGCTCCGGACCACCGTGGGCCGGACGCTGTTCAACAGCATCCTGCCCCGGCGGGTGGTGGCGGAGCTCGGCTTCCGCGACCTGCTGATGAAGAAGAAGGAGCTGTCGGGGCTGGTGCTGGACAGCTACCGCCGGGCCGGCCTGGCCGAAACGGTCACCTTCCTCGACCGGCTCAAGGACTTCGGCTTCCGCTTCGCGACCATGGGCGGCGTGAGCATCGGAATCGAGGACCTCGAGATCCCGACCGAGAAGCAGGAGCTCCTGACCGAGGCGGACGCCCGGGTCAAGCGGTTCCAGCGGGCCTACAACACCGGCCAGATCACCTTCGGCGAGCGGTACAACAAGGTGATCGACGCCTGGACCCACGCCAACAACGACGTGGCCGAGGCGATGATCAACTCGATGCGGGTCTCCCGCGGCGGGTTCAACCCGGTGTTCATGATGTTCGACTCCGGCAGCCGCGGCTCGCGCGACCAGATCCGGCAGCTCGCCGGCATGCGCGGCCTCATGGCCAAGCCGCAGAAGAAGCTGACCGGCGGCATCGGCGAGATCATCGAGAGCCCGATCAAGTCGAACTTCCGCGAAGGGCTCACCGTGCTGGAGTACTTCATCTCCACCCACGGCGCCCGGAAGGGTCTGGCCGACACGGCGCTCAAGACCGCCGACGCGGGGTATCTCACGCGCCGGCTGGTGGACGTGGCGCAGGACGTCACCATCACCGAGGAGGATTGCGGGACGATCCTCGGGCTCGAGATCTCGTCGCTCAAGGAGGGCGAGGACATCATCGAGCCCCTGCGCGAGCGCATCCTGGGCAGCGTGGCGAGCGAGGACGTGTTCGACCCGCACCAGCTCGATGAGGACGGCGATCCCCGGCTCCTGGTCATGGCCGGGCAGCTGATCGACGAGGACGCGGCCAACCACATCGAGGACTCGGGGATCGAGAAGGTGAAGATCCGCTCGGTCCTCACCTGCGAGGCCCGCCGCGGGATCTGCCGGATGTGCTACGGCCGCAACCTGGCCACCATGGACATGGTGGACATGGGCGAGGCGGTGGGCATCCTGGCGGCCCAGAGTATCGGCGAGCCGGGCACCCAGCTGACCCTCCGGACCTTCCACATCGGCGGTACCTCCAGCCGCATCGCGGAGGAGGCCGAGCGCCGGGCGCGGTCCGACGGCAAGGTGAAGTACACCGACGGGCTGGAATGGGCCGACGTCGCGGTAGAGTTCGAGGACGGCACCCGGACCACCCAGCGGATCGTGCTGACCCGCGAGGACGAGAGCGCCGCGGACGAGAGCAAGGAAGGCATCCTGGTGGTGGACCCGAAGGACCCGAAGCGGGTACTGAACCGCTATCCGGTGCCGGAAGGGGCGCAGCTCATGGTGAAGGAGGGCGACCTCGTCACCCGGGGCGACAACGAGCGCCGGGCCACGATCCTCTACACCTGGGACCCGTACAACGACCCGAGCATCATCAAGGCCGACGGCGAGCTCCGCTGGAAGGACCTGGTGCCGGGCGTCACGCTCCGCGAGGAGCTCGACGAAGGCACCGGGCTTCGCTCGATCGTGGTCATGGCCGACCCCGACCGGGAGCTGCATCCGTCGGTGCTGGTTTACATGCCGAACCGGAAGGATCCGCAGGAGTACACCCTGGCGGAGGGAAGCCGCGTCATCCTCGGCTCGCCCACCGATCCGGTCAGCCGGGCGATGGAGATCCCCGACGCGGCCAACCCGTGGAGCACCAAGTTCCACGTGGACGAGCGCCCGATCAACGAGGCGTGGCCCAGCAAGAGCAAGAAGGAGAGCAAGGACAAGACGGTCTTCCTCTCCCCGCCGGTCAAGGTGACCCAGGGCATCACGGTCACCAAGATCCCGCGGCAGGCGTACAAGACCCGCGACATCACGGGCGGCCTGCCGCGGATCGCCGAGCTGTTCGAGGCCCGGCGGCCCAAAGACCCGGCCACCATCTCCGAGGTGGACGGCGTGGTGAAGTTCGGCGAGATCAAGCGCGGCAAGCGCGAGATCTACGTCTACCCCGAGACCGAGGGGCAGGCGGAGGAGGGCGTGGAGCCTCAGCTGTACGAGGTGCCCGCCGGCAAGCACCTCCGGGTGCACGAGGGCGACCGGGTGCGGGCGGGCGACCGCCTCACCGAGGGCCCGGTGAACCCGCACGACATCCTGCTCATCAAGGGCCCGCGGGCGGTGCAGGAGTATTTGCTCAACGAGGTGCAGGAGGTCTACCGGCTGCAGGGCGTCCGCATCAGCGACAAGCACATCGGCGTGATCGTGCGCCAGATGCTGCAGAAGGTGCGGGTGACCGACCCGGGCGACACCGACTTCCTCGAGGGGGAGACGGTGGATCGCCTGACCTTCCGCGACGAGAACGAGCGGATGACCAAGCGGAAGAGCGAGCCGGCGCAGGCCGAGCCGGTGCTGCTGGGCATCACCAAGGCGAGTCTCACGACCCAGTCGTTCATCTCGGCGGCGTCGTTCCAGGAGACCACCCGGGTGCTGACCGACGCGGCGATCCGCGGGGCCAAGGACGATCTCCTGGGCCTGAAGGAGAACATCATCATCGGCCACCTGATCCCGGCGGGCAGCGGCATCTATCGCTACGCCGAGATCGACATTCAGCCGCCGGCGGGCTACGAGGCGCCGCCGCCGCGGGTGGAGGAGCCCGTCCCGCAGCCGCTCGCGGCGGCGGGAGTCCTGGGCGAGGACGAGCTGTAAGCCCGTCCGTTGCCCCAGCTGGACGACGAAGCGCCCGGGAGCCTCGCTCCCGGGCGCTTCGTCTTCCGCTTCCACCGCGGTCGTCGCTGGCGACTACTGCGTGCGCGCCCTGGGCGCGGCCGCCTTGGCCAGCGCCACCGCGACCGGCTGGGCCCAGGACAGCGGGCGCGTCTGGAGCTGGTCCACCACCAGGAAGACGTCGTTTCGTCCCGTCTTGACGTAGACGCGCACGCCGCGCTGGGCCTTCTCGCAGGAATCCACGAAGGCAACGTCGCCAACGCCGCGCAGCGTCTCGCGGGTACAGCCTGCCTCCGGCGTGCGCGCGCGATAGAACTCGGTGTGGCTCCCGCGCGACCCCGGCGGGATGAAGACGACGCCGATCTGCGGGAGATCCTTGGCCGGGTCCGCGCCCATGCCGCCCCAGAGGCACGTCGATCCGCCGAAGGCCCCCTGGCCGATGTCGATAGCCTCGCCCGGGCCGTAGTCCAGGCCGGTTGCGGTATCGAGCTCCTGATCCGTGAGGAGGGGACACGCGGGGTTGGTGGGCGGATCGCGGTTGTCGCCCTGGGCGACGAGGCCCGTGGACAGCGTGGCGCAGAGCACCGCCGTGAGGACAGGCGAGCGAAGCAGCGGGGTCATGGAGGAGGTTCTCCGGTCGTGAAGATGAATCACTTCGACTTCGGCGTTGCGGCGCGGTGCAGCGGCTCGGCCGTGGCGGCGACATGAGAGTGCTCACCACTAACGCCCGAGACCCGATCGAAGCACCTCATCCGCCCCGATCTCGTCAGCCCCGGCAGAGACGGACGTCGGGGTGCACGTCCACCCGGTGGTAGACGGGCTTACTGTAGTCGATGAAGTCGGAATCCACCTTCAGGCCCTCGGGGGTCTTGAGCCCGAGGCCCTCCAGCCCGCGCTTGAACGCGTCCACGCTCGAGAGCTCTGCCTTGAACCCGATGCCAGTGTTGACCGCGGCGTCCACCGAAAGCATCCGGCACACGAGAAGGCCGATGTCCGAGCCACGCGTGGCACCGACCGAGAACGTGAAGCCGGCGTGTGGCCCGACGAAGAACGCCGGGATCCCGACGCCCAAGACGGCCCGCACGTGCCAGGTCACCACGATCCCGTTGACTCCAATGGATGCGCCGCTGAGTGACTCCAGGAGGCTTTGGCGAGGCGCGACGGCCGGCGCGGCCGCGGCGCTGGTCCCGGCATTCGTGCTACCCGACAATGCGCCGGACAGGGAGTACGATCCGCGTCCCACCAGCGTGGAGTTCTTCGCGGTGAATGCGGTCTGCACCTGGAACTTCTGGCGCAGGGCGAAGTTCAGGGGGATTCCGGCAGCGGGCATGATCGGGATGACCAGATCGACCGGAATCTCGATGCGTTGCTGGACGTTATCGGCCAGGCCCCCCTTGCTTCCCGCCTGTACCTCTACATCGAGCTGACGGATGCCGTCGAGCTTGAACTCGGTGCTGAGCACCTTGCCATCCCGGATCTCGGTTCGGGATTGCACCGTGGGGTCCGAGGTGTGGAGGGTAAGAACGATGCCAAGCTCCAGGCCGCGAGCCCACCCCGTGGCCTCGGGCCCGGTCCTGTAATCTCCTCCGGAAGGCCTGGGCGGCCGACTGAGGGTCCAGCTGGCGTTTCGCGCATACGCGATGCGCAGAGTCGTGGCCTGGCTGGTCGCCCCGACCTCGACCACGAAGGGCCCGACCCCGAGCTGTCCGCTCGTCGAGTAAGTAGGTCCCGGCATGGTCTGGGAGGAGCCTTGCCCAGTACTGGTCCGGCCGAGCGCTACGAGTTGAACCGGCGGCAGTTGCGGGACCGTTCCCGGGCGCACGTCCGCGTAGTGAGCGGGAAGGTCGCCCGTGGGGCGACTCCCGACCAGCGATGGGATATCGGCCGCGGCACCTGGTGTCTGGACGAAGGCGATTCCCTTCAGATCGATCGGCTGGTCGACTTCGATGGTCCCGTCCCGGATGACGTCGGTCAGGTCCACGGGACCGAGCACGACGGTCACGTCGCGCCCCGCAGGCCTGATGTCCAGCACGCGTCCGACCCCTCGGCTGGTCAGGAACATCACCGACCCCGGGTGGAGCCGGCGCAGGCCAGGGGCATCTGCCTTGATGGTCCACACCACGCCATCGGCGCTCACCGACTGCACCGACTCGGCGCCTCCGCCGACGATGACGACGTCGGGTTGGTAGACGATGCGGGCGTCGGCTCTTGGGGCGAGTCCGTACAAGACCTCGGCATTGGTGAAGGTGGCCGAGCCGAAGCGGCGGCGCTCCCCAAGAGGCTCGCCGGACGTCGTCCTACGCGCGCCCGACAGGCCCGGCAGCGCGACCAGGAACGAGAGCAGGAGCGCGACACCTCGCCCAGCTTCGCTCGAAGGGAGGGTGCCCTCACGCCACCCTTTCCCGACCTTCGTTACCTGCACCAGGACCGCTAGGGGAAGGACGAGGACCGCGACGATCTCGCCTCGAAACCAGAGAGGGACGTCCGTCGGCGCGACGCGCAGAAGGCTCGCGACCTGAGCGACCGCACCGTACCCGGCAAGCAGGGCGAGAAGCCCGCGCCCCCAGATGGGAAGGAACCGGGCGCCCCCGAACGACACGACGGCTCCCGCAAGCGCGAGGGTCAGCACCACCGCAAGTGCAGTGCCCCCGAGGTCCCCCGTGAACCACTCGGGACGGTACCAGCGCACGATGGCGAGTAGCGCCAGCGCCGTCAGGGCGACCGCGCCACGGGGGATGCGACGAACCCAGCCTGGAGCTGAGTGTCTGCCGTCTGCGTCCATGTCGGGGCTCATCTCGGGCTCCTGAGGGGCACTCGTGGGGCGCGTGATAGAATGGCCAGCCAACGAGTAACGCCCCCTTCCGGGGAAAGGTCCCTCACCCGAACCCCATACGCACCACCTGCCCCAGCCCGGACGGCCGGACGTCGCTAGATTTGCCCGGTGACCAACACTGACCCCAAGACTCACCCCGACTCGTCCGCGCGCGAAGCGACCCGCAAAGACTTCCTCCGCGAGAAGGTGGCCGCGGACGTCGCCAGCGGCCGTTTCGGGCGCCCGATCCACACCCGGTTCCCGCCCGAGCCCAACGGCTACCTCCACATCGGGCACGCCAAGTCCATCTGCCTCAACTTCGGGATCGCCGCCGAGTTCGCGGGGCGCTGCAACCTGCGGTTCGACGACACCAACCCGACCACCGAGGACGTCCGGTACGTGGACGCCATCCGGAACGACGTCCGGTGGCTCGGGTTCGAGTGGAGCGAGGAGCGCTTCGCCAGCGACTACTTCGAGCGGTTGTACGAGATCGCCGAGAACCTGGTCCGGGCCGGCAAGGCCTACGTGGATTCACAGAACGAGGAGGGCATCCGGGAGAGCCGCGGCACCGTGACGGCGCCGGGCGCGCCGAGTCCCTACCGGGATCGGCCGGTCGAGGAGAACCTCGGCCTGCTGCGGCGGATGCGCGCGGGGGAGTTTCCCGACGGCGCTCACGTGCTGCGCGCCCGGATCGACATGGCCCACCCCAACATGCTGATGCGGGACCCGCTGCTGCTCCGTATCCGGCACGCGGCCCATTACCGCCGCGGCACCGACTGGTGCGTGTATCCCCTGTACGACTTCGCCCACGGCCTGTCCGATGCGTTCGAGGGCATTACCCACTCGCTCTGCACGCTCGAGTTCAAGGACAACCGCGAGCTCTACGACTGGCTGGTGCGGGAGGCGGGCTTCGAGCGACCGCCGGAGCAGACCGAGTTCGCCAGGCTCGAGCTGGACTACACCGTCCTGAGCAAGCGGAAGCTGCTCAAGCTGGTCACCGACGGGCACGTGACGGGATGGGACGATCCGCGGATGCCGACCCTGGCAGGGCTCCGCCGCCGGGGGGTGACACCCGAGGCGATCCGGGCCTTCGCCGACAAGATCGGCGTGGCCCGGTCCGAGGCCCGGATCGAGCTCGCCACCTTCGAGTACGCGGTCCGTGACGACCTCAACATGCGGGTGCCCCGCGTCATGGCGGTGACCCGTCCACTCAAGCTGGTGCTCACCAACTACCCCGCGGACCGGGTGGAGGCCTTCGACGCGCCGCTCTACCCCCACGACGTTCCCAAGACCGGCTCGCGGCCGGTGCCGTTCAGTCGGGAGCTCTGGATCGAGCGGGACGACTTCATGGAGGACGCGCCGAAGAAGTTCTTCCGGCTGACGCCGGGGCGCGAGGTGCGCCTGCGCTACGGCTACCTGGTGACCTGCACCGGCGTCGTGAAGGATGCCTCGGGCGAGGTGGTGGAGGTCCACGCCACCTACGATCCGGCCACTCGCGGCGGAGATGCACCGGACGGCCGCCGGGTGCAGGGCACCATCCACTGGGTGTCCGCGCCGCACGCCCTCGACTGCGAGCTCCGGTTGTACGACCGTCTGTTCGCGGTGCCCGACCCCGACGCCGTGCCGGAGGGTCGCGACTTCGTGTCGGCGCTCAATCCCGAGTCCCTGGTCACGCGCCGCGGCAAGGTCGAGCCGAGCGTGGCGGCCGACCCGCCCGGAACGCGCTACCAGTTCGAGCGGGTGGGGTATTTCATCAGCGACCCCGTGGAGTCCCGCCCGGGCGCGCTGGCGTTCAACCGTACGGTGGGATTGCGGGATTCGTGGGCCAAGGTGAAGGACAAGTAGTCAAGATGAAATGAGAGGGGCGATCGGTGAGTGTGGAGGCGGCGCTCAGCCCCAGGCCGCTAGAGCCCGAAGAAGGCCAGCCCGACGTTCGCTTCCAGCGCCTTGCGGTGCGGCTCGACTTGCGCGCGCAGGGCCGGGGAGGCGCTTGCGCTCGGCGGCGGCCGGGTCGCCGGCGTGGTCGGCTGACGTCCGGCCTTCACGTCTTCGACGATCCGGGACACGTCCACCTCCACCAGCGACATGCCGAGGGCGCCGTACGTCTGCGAGCGAATCCAGCGGTACTCCTCGAGCGAGAGCCCTGCCCCGTTGAGCGCCTCTACCTGGGCCCGCTTGCCGTCCATATAGGCCGCGGCGAGATCCCGGTAGGCGCTGACCAGCTCCGGGACGTCCACCGCGGTCACGCTGTCCTTCGCGAGGAGGCGCTGGTACCGATGCTCGATCTCGTCGGCCCGGGCGCCCAGGCGGGTGCGCACCGTCGCCTGCACCTCCAGCAGATGCTCGATCTGGGCTGCGCTCGGCTCTCCGGTAGCCGGCGGCTCGTACGGTCGCTGGTTCTTCACCGCGCGCTCGATCTCAGGCAGCGAGCCGAGCTCCGCGAACTGGGTGAAGGCGGAGCTCACTTTGTGGTAGGCGTAGTAGGAGGCTCCCGCGGCACCGACCATGCCCACCAGCATCAGCACCGCACATCCGATCGCGAGCTTCTTAATTGTCCACCTCCTGGTCGGGCGATGCAGCGGGAGCAACCGTCAGGCAAAGACGCCCGCGAACCACTGCTGGTAGTGCTGTCCGAGCAGCGGCACGGGGCGCATCTCACCCTTCACGGCCGAAAGCAGGCCCATGATCCAGAACACGAACAGCACGACGACGACCAGAAACCAGACGATCCACCCGAGAATCGGAACCACGCCGCAGACGGACCCGGCCGCGGCGGTCAGCACCATCCCGAGCACCTGCCGGAGGTGAAAGGCCCCCAGCTGTGTCTTGTTGTTCTGGTGCATGAAGATGGCCGCGATGAAGCCGATGATGGTGATGTAGCTGAGGACGGCGACAGTCTTGTCCTCGGTGCTCGCCGACGCGGCTGCAGCCTCGGAAGGTGGCACGATGGTCTCCATGGGTACCCTCGGGTGATGGTGCGTAGTGGTCCGGCGTCATTGCGGACGAAGGCGCGGGAGCAACAGCTCGACGCCATGGCCCGCGACGCGCCCGCGATGGCCTGGGCGATGGTGAGACCGTCGCGGCGGGGGATCGAGGCCAGCGTCCGGACCGTCAGCTCTGGGTGACGGCCGCGGCGATCGCCTCGGACGCCTGCTGCACCATCGGCGTCAGGAGGTCCTCGCCATCCGACTTCGCCTTGCGCTTGTCTTCCTTCTCCACCAGTACCGTGCCGTCCGACGACTCCAGCCGGTACTTGAGGGTGAGCTCGTCCTTGTTGTGCACCGCCGTCGCATAGTTGTAAGCGGCCTGGCCCGCGGCGCCGTAGGCCGCTTGGCCGACGACCCGTCCGGCCGTCGACCCGGTCGCCACGCCGGCCTCGTACGCTCCCTGCTGCGCCGCCCCCGCCGCCATCTTCCCGAGCACGCTCCCGCCGCTCTTCTTCTGGACGTGCTTGAGGGTGGTGAGCAGGAGGTAGGGGCAGCCGGCCTGGCGGGCTTCTTCGCGGACCTGGGCGGCGAGCCGGGCCTTGAGCGGGTAGGCCGCCAGCGACGGCCCCGTGAGGTAGCTCGTGAAGGTCTCGCGCGCCGCGTCCATCGCGTTGGTGGCGTTTCCGCTGTTCTCCTCCACACTGGCCGGCGCGAGGCAGATCCACGTGGTATCGGAGCGGTCCATCGCCCGAGCTGGGCCGGGCGTTCCGGCCAGCAGGGTGATCGCCAGGGCCGTCATGGCCGGCGCGGCAGTCGATCGGATCATGGCATCCTCTCGGTATATGGCTCGTGGTTCCTGGTAAGCCGTCCCAACTCGGCTTCGCTCTGGCGTACCAGCGCGACGTTGTCGCGGAGGGCGCCCGCCGGCAAGGGGGCCGCCGTGCCGCCGGTCGCCCTGGCGCTTCCTCGTCCGGCAGAGCGCCACCTTCCGCCGCTCGTCTAGCTACGCCCAGGAACGCGATGGATGCCCTCAGCCGAACCTTCCTGGGCCACCCTGCCGCGTCCCCGCCGCGACCGGGCGCCCCATGCCGCCAAAATGCCCAGGAGCGCGATGCCGACGACCGGCGTCCGGAAGTGATAGCGGTTGCGATCGAGGTAGGTACGGGCCCCCGCCACCAGCTTCGCGTCCCTGGGGGACCGCGGGTCGTATCGGACGGGCAGCTCCGTACCCACCTGGAGACCCGCGACGCTTCCCGAGTCCACGGCGTCGACGGCGAGCGTCGAGTCCGGGTGGCCCGGGTTGGCAAACCGGAGCTGCACCACCTGATAAGGCATCGCCAGTCGGCGGGCCTGATCGCCCAGCGCGCGGGAGCTCCGGTGCCGGCCAGCGGTGTTTCGGGCGGGGGCCTTGGCGATGAGATTGACCGAGCGCACCCGGGCGGTCGCGGTGGCGGCCCCGAGGGGGCCGGGCGAGATCCGAGGAAAGAGCAGCAACAGCCCCGCGGCCATCCAGGCCAGGCCTGTCACGACGATCACGGGCGTCGCGATCCAGCTGGCGATCCAGAGTGCGACGGCGCCCGCCAGGAGCCAGGCGAGCGAGGGCATCAGCCCGGGGGTGCTCACCAGTCGGCCGAGCGCGTCTCCTGCGGCCTGGAGGGTGGTCCGGTCCGCGGCCCGGGCGAGCAGGGGAAACGAGGGGAAGTAGTGGACGGAGACCGAGTCTCCAATCCCGAGCGCATCGTACCGTTCCCGCGGCAGATTGAGGGTCGCCATCCCCAGATTGTCGTCCCGGGTCGGAAACTCGACGCCCACCCGATACCAGCGGTCCCACCCCCCGCGGGGCTCCTGCTGGATGGTGATCTCCTCATGCTTCGACTTGACGGTCGCCAGGGCCGTTTCACCCCGCTGGTCCAGCCAGAGCGAGCTCCCCACCAGCAACCCGGTGATGACGACGAAGTACATCACGGTGAGTGGGCTGGTGCGGCGTCTCCGAGGCATGATCAGGCGCCTTTCGAGTCGGGAGCCAAGTCGGTTCCTGCCATTGAGGAACGCCCGATTCGGGCGTACAATCCCTCAATCCCACGCCCGCCGGCCGTGGTCACTCCGACGACCTCCATATGACCGACGATTCTGACTCCCCCTCGGGCGCCATTACCCAATGGCTGCTGGACTGGGGCCGGAGTGACAAGACGGGCCTCGATCAGATGCTCCCCGTGGTCTACGAGGAGCTCCACCGTCTGGCCGCCCACTATCTGAGTCGGGAGGCGACCGGCCACACCCTCCAACCCACCGCCCTGGTGCACGAGGCCTATCTCCGGCTGGTGGATCAGCGCCGGGTCGACTGGCGCAACCGGGCCCAGTTTCTCGGGCTGGCGGCGAGCATGATGCGGCGGATTCTGGTGAACCATGCGCGGGACCGGGCGGCCCGCAAGCGGGGCGGCAACCCCGAGCGCGTGTCCCTCAGCCTGGTCGAATCGCCATCGGGCCGCCCCGACGTCGAGCTCATCGCGCTCGAGGACGCGCTGCAGCGCCTGACCGCGCTGGATGAGCGGAAGAGCCGGGTGGTGGAGCTCAAGTTCTTCGGCGGACTCACGATCGACGAGATCGCCGAGGTGCTCGGCATCTCCGCCGCGACGGTGGAACGCGAATGGGCCTTCGCGCGCGCCTGGCTGTACGATGCGATCGAGGGGGCCGGGGCCGAGGAGTGAGCGGAAGCGTGGGCGCCAGGGGATGATGAGCGATCGCTTTCAGCGCTGTGAGGAGCTGTTTCACGCCGCGCTTGCCCTCGAGGGCGCCGCCCGCGAGGCGTTCCTGGAAGAGGCCTGTGCGACCGATCGCGGCTTGCGAGCCGAGGTCGAGCGGCTGCTGAGCGCCCACGCCCGAGCGGGAGACTTCATCGGGTCTCCCGCCGTGGCTCCGCCCGCAACCTGGGCCGGCGCCGAGGAGTGGGCCGGACGCCGGATCGGGCCCTACAGCATCGTGCGGGAGCTCGGGCGCGGCGGGATGGGCGCCGTCTATCTCGCCGAACGGGCCGACGGCCAGTACCAGCACCGGGTTGCCCTCAAGCTGATCAAGCGGGGGATGGATACCGAGCAGGTCCTGACCCGCTTCAGGAGCGAGCGGCAGATCCTCGCGTCCCTGGACCACCCCAACATCGCCCGCCTGCTCGATGGGGGCAGCACCGATCAGGGCCTTCCATTCTTCGCGATGGAGTACATCGACGGCGAGCCGATAGACACCTACGCGGGACGGGCGGGACTCTCGGTCGAGGACCGCCTGCGACTCTTCCTGCAGGTGTGCGGCGCGGTGGCCTATGCCCATCAGAACCTGGTCATCCATCGTGACATCAAGCCGCTGAACATCCTGGTGACATCGGAGGGAACCCCGAAGCTGCTCGACTTCGGCATCGCGAAGGTGCTGCACCCGGGCGGCGAAGAGACCTCCACGGTCACCAGCATGCGGCTGTTGACCCCGGAGTACGCCAGCCCCGAGCAGGTGGAGGGTCGGCACGCCACGACGGTGAGCGACGTCTATGCCCTCGGCGTGGTGCTGTACGAGCTGCTGACCGGCCGCTCGCCCTACCGGCTTCGGAGTCGGACGCCGCAGGAGGTGGTCGAAGCGGTGCGCACCACCGATCCGGAGCGCCCGAGCCAGGCGGGCGACGACGAGAAGGTGCGGCGCCGGCTCCGGGGCGACCTCGACACCATCCTGCTCACCGCGCTGCGGAAGGAGCCCGCCCGCCGGTATCAGTCGGTGGAGCAGTTCGGCGCCGACGTGCGGCGGCATCTGGAGGGGATGCCGGTGCTGGCCCGGCCCGACACCTTCGGCTACCGCGCCGGCAAGTTCGTCCGGCGCCACCGGGTGCCCGTCGCGGCGGGGAGCCTCGTCGTGCTGGCCCTGGTGGCCGGGACGGTGGCCACCGCGTACCAGGCCCACCAGGCCCGTGTGGCCCAGGCCCGCGCCGAGCGCCGCTTCGCCGACGTGCGCAAGCTGGCGCACACCGTCCTCTTCGACTACCACGACGCGATCAAGGACCTCCGGGGCGCGCGCCCGGTGCGCGAACGTCTGGTGCACGATGCCCTCGGCTATCTCGACGGACTCGCGCGGGAAGCGGAAGACGATCCCACCTTGCAGCGGGAGCTGGCGGCCGCGTATCGCCGGGTAGGTGACCTGCAGGTCAGCGATCCGTCGGGCGGCGACACGGAGGGGGCCAGCCGCAGCTACGCCAAGGCATTGGCGATCTCCGAAGCGCTACTGCGGGCCGACAGCAGTCCCCAGGCCCGCCGCGATGTCGCGTCGGCCGCCCTGGCGCTCGGCTCGGTGGTCTGGGAGCGGGGGAATCTCGGGGAGGGGCTGGCCCACGCCCAGCACGCGCGCGCCTTGCTCGAGCCACTCGTCGCCGCCGCCCCGCACGACACCGACCTCAGGCTGCAGCTCAGCACCGCGACCGACCGGCTGGGCCAGATCTCGCTGGAGCAGGGGGAGATCAGCCGCTCGCTGGAGTACCACCGGTCCGACCTGCGCCAGCTCGAGGCGGCACCGGAAGGGGCGAAGCAGCGGCCCGCGATGCGCCACTCCATCTCGGTGGCCTACGGCCACCTGGCCGACGCGCAGTCGGAGGCGGGAGACTTCACCGGCGCGCTGGAGAGCCACCGCCGCAGCCTGGCGCTGCGGCAGGGACTGGCCCAGGAGTTTCCTGATAACGCGACCTACGCGGACAACGTCGCGACCGCGCAGTACTACCTCGCGACGGTGCTGGGGCACCTGGGACGCTGGAACGAGGCCCTGAGGCTGCAGCGCGAGCTCGTGGCCCGGAACCCGAAGACCCCCTTCGTCTGCCGGATCGGCGAGGCCCTGGGGCACCTGGGCCGGCACGCGGAGGCGCTCGGGTATTACCGCCTGGCCCTGGAGCGCCATCACGCCGAGCTGCGCGCGGATACGGCCAACCTCCTCCGCCGCCTGGCGGTCGCCGAGGACGACGGCCGGGTGTGCAAGACGCTCGCGACGCTGGGACGTCCCGACGCGCCGACCGCGTGCGGGCAAGCCAGTCAATCGATCGCGAAGATCGTTGTGGACTCGAACTACGCCTTCCCCCGGGCATTGCTGGCTTCGGTCTGGACCGACCTGGGCCAGGGATACGAGACGCTGGCTGGCCGACGGGCGCCACCGGCCCCGGAGCGGGGTGACTACCGGACGGCCGCCCTGGCCATGCACCGCCGGAGCCTGGAGATCTGGACCGATCTGCAGGCTCGTGGGGTCTTGAGTCCCGTCGACACCCCGCGGGTGAGCGCGGCTCACCGGGCCGTCCTCAGGACCGAAGGCACTTCGCGGACTGGCGAATGACCTCTCGGTTCGAGCGGATCGAGGCCCTCTTCCATGAAGCGCTGCCGCTGGCCGGAGCGGCGAGGGCGGCGCTGCTCGAGAACGCCTGCGCCGAGGACCCGACGCTCCGCTCCGAGGTGGAGCGGCGGCCGGGGAGGTGGAGGGCGACTAGCGGCTAGGGCCCGGTCACCCCCTGCAGCTCGTCCCGCTGCCCGCCGGAGGCACTGGTCTCCAGGACCGTCCCCACCCCGTCGCAGTAGTACTTGAACTCGGTCGAGTTCGATTCGAGCGGCGTGTGCTCCTCGGTCTTGAGGCAGCCGGAGTAGCTCCCGGCCGGCACCTCGACGCTCTCGTCCAGCGCCACGACCTTCGCCATGTCCTCGGCGACGCCCTTGAGATACTCCTGGCGGTACTCCTCGTTCATGTGGGCGGCGGGATCGGCCCACATGATGACGCCGGGGAGCGCGCCGTCCACTCCCCATTCCCACGAGCCCTCGGTGCTCACCACGTGGCCGTCCTCGATCTCCTTCGAGTCCTCACCCAGATACCACACGTTCCCGTCGCCATCCTGGGCATACCAGTCGAAGGTGTCTTCGGCCAGCACTCCATCGAGTGAGACCTGGTCGTGCACGACCGTGGCGGTCACGCCGGAGATGATCCGGGTCTCGGACAGCACCTCCGTGCGAGTGGTCTCCAGCCCCTCGCCGGTCTCTGCCTGGTACCGCCACACCGTCCCGGGGACGAGCGGGAAGAGCGGGTTGGTCACGGCGGTCGCCCACTCGGTCGGGATGTCGGGCTCGTAGGTGACGGGGCTGGTGGAGTCGCCGCCGCCGCAGGCCAGCGCCAGGGCGGCCAGCGTTACTGTCCGGGTCGAACGTCTATGCAGCAGCATGGAGCTCTCCCTAGGTGGCCTCACGAGGAACCCGTCGGCCGTCTCCATTGTGACACTGGCTGGAGCAATGGCCCGATTGGCGCCCCCGCGGAGGCGCTTGCACCTTTGGGGCATGGCTCCTCCGGCCGACCCCACACTTTCACCCTATCCCACGACCCGTCATTCCCTGGTGGCGGCGGCCGGCGCGACCGACGCCACCCGGCGTGGAGCGGCGGTCGACGCCCTGGTCCGTCTCTACTGGCGTCCCGCCTACGGGCGGTTGCGGCTCAAGTGGCAGCTCCAGCCGGCCGACGCCGAGGACCTGGTCCAGGAGTTCTTCGCCGGCTTGCTCGACGGCGAGGCGTTCGCGGGGTACGATCCTCGCCGAGGCCGCTTTCGCACCTACCTAAGATCGTGCCTGGATCACTTCGTGGCGAACGCGCGACGGGGTGAGCGCCGGCTCAAGCGCGGCGGCGGCGCGGTCCACCTCGCCCTCGACTTCGCCGAGGCCGAGCGTGAGCTGGGGCCCGCGGCGGGGCCCGATCCGGACGCCTGGTTCGATCGCGAGTGGGTGCGGGCCCTCCTGACCCACGGGGTGGAAGAGCTCCGGAGCCAGACCCGCGGGACGCCGCGGGAAATCCGATTCCGCGTGTTCGAGAGCTACGACCTCCTTCCGGCCGACGACGCGGCGCGGCCGGGATACCGCGACATCGCGGCGCGCTACGCCATCCCGGTGACCCAGGTGACCAACCATCTCACCTGGGCCCGACGAGAGCTGCGTCGACTGGTGCTCGTCCGGCTGGCGGAGGTCACGGGCAGCGACGCCGAGCTGCGGGACGAGGCGGATGAGCTGTTCGGCGGATCGCGCGACGATGTTGCCTGAGTCCACGGTCGACCGCCTCCGGCAGGCGTTGCGGGAGACCTCCCCGGACGGCGAGCGCTACGAGCTGCGCGAGCCGGTAGGTCAGGGCGGCATGGGGACCGTCTATCGAGCCTTCGACCGCACGCTCGAGCGGGAGGTGGCGGTCAAGGTCCTCCGACCCGGCGTGGCCGACCCCGGGACGGCCGCCCGGCTGGAGCGGGAAGCCCGCATCCTGGCGCGACTGGAACACCCCGGCATCGTGCCGGTGCACGACGCGGGGACCCTGCCGGACGGTCGCGTCTACTACGTGATGAAGCTGGTCCGGGGCGAGCGCATGGAGCGAGTGGCCCAGGCGGTGCCGACCAGCGAACTTCTCCGACTCTTCCTCCGCATCTGCGAGACCGTGGGCTTCGCCCACGCCCGGGGGATCGTCCATCGCGACCTCAAGCCGTCCAACGTGATGGTGGGCTCGTTCGGCGAGGTGCTGGTGCTGGACTGGGGGATCGCGCGCGTGACGCGAGACCCGGAAGCCGACGGCCGTGGCGACCCGGCTCCGGAGGCTCCGGCCGAAGCGCCTCGCCGAGATACCGATTCTCCAGACACGGCTCCGGGCACGGTGCTGGGGACGCCGGGGTTCATGGCGCCGGAGCAGGCCCAGGGATGGCATCACCTGGTTGACGCGCGCACCGACGTCTACGCCCTAGGCGCCATTCTTCGTGCCCTGGTGCAGCCCGAGCCGACGGCGGGGCGGGTTCCCCGGGCGCTGGTCTCGATCTGGTCCCGGGCGATGGCCGCCGAGCCGGGCCAGCGCTACGAGAGCGCGGCCGCCCTCGCGGCCGACGTGGCCCGTTACCTGGACGGCGAGCCGGTCCAGGCCCATCGGGAGTCCGCGGCGGAGCGCGCGGGACGGTTCTTCCGGAAGTACCAGACCGCCATCGTCCTGGTCCTCACCTACCTGCTGATCCGCTTCCTGTTCCTGGCGGCCCGGGGCCTCTAAAGGAATCGGGCCACCCGGGTAACAGGAGGGCGTAGTCTCCTTTCCACTCGGAGGTACCGCGTGAACAAGCCTGTGCTGGGCCTCGTCCTCGGCGGGGTGCTGGGGGCACTCGACGGACTCACCGCGCTCTTCTCCGCCCCCGAAGTGAAGCCGGAGATCATGACCATCGTGGCCGGGTCCACCGGCAAGGGCCTGCTTGCCGGGCTGCTGATCGGGTTCATCTCACGGAAGGTCAACGATCTTACCGCCAGCATCGTCTTCGGGGTGCTGGTGGCCGCGCTGCTGGCCCTGCCGATCGCCCTCAACGTCGATCCCGCCACCGGCAAGCGGTACTTCTGGGAGATCATGATTCCGGGCTCGATCGTCGGCCTCATTGTCGGGTATGCGACCCAGAAGTACGGCCGCCCCGCAGTCCGGTCCTGATCGGTGTCCACCTTTCCTTACCAGGAGGTACGGGGTGCCCAGACCCATTCATTTCGAGATCCCGGCGGACCAGCCGGAGCGGGCGATGGCGTTCTACCAGCAGGTCTTCGGCTGGCGTTTCCAGCAATGGGAGGGACCGATGCCCTACTGGCTGGTCCAGACCGGCGGGGAAGGCCCGGGAATCGACGGCGGACTGCTCGCCCGCCAGCATCCGGGGCAGGGGACGGTCAACACGGTGGACGTGCCGAATTGCGAGGAATTCGTGCGCCGGATCGAATCCGCGGGGGGCCGGACCGTCATGCCGAAGATGGGCGTGCCCGGCGTGGGCTGGCTGGCGTACTGTGCCGACCCCGAGGGGAACACCTTCGGGATCATGCAGAACGACCCGGCCGCGTCCTAGGGCTCGCCGGGAGGGGGCAGGATGTCGAGGCGGGCCGGGGCGCTCCGGAGTCCGCGGCCCGGCTCTCCGGGGAGTAGACCAGTGAGCCGATAGCGGCCGGGTGGCACGAGATCACCGGCGGCATCGGTCTGACGCCAGGTATCCTCGAGCTGGAGGGATTCGCCCGGCGCGAGCTCCCGCACCCCCAGCACCATCGCGACGACGGCACCTTCGAGCCGCCGCCACACCTGGCGGCCCGACGCGTCGTGGACGGTGAGATCGAACGCCGGCGGTCGTCCCTGCAGGTAGAGCGTCGCGGGACGGCCGCCGGCGTTTTCGATGCGGAGGGTGACCGGCACCGGCTCACCCTGGAGAACTCGCGCCGGGGCGAATAATCGGAGCTTGATGCCGCTCCCGCCCACCCCGACGCGCACTCCCGATTACCTCACTGCGAAGTTGCCCAGATCGTCGTGTATGTTGGCGATCGGGCTGTAGACGTACGACTGGGACCCGCTGCCGCCCCAGAGGATGCCCAGCAGGGACACGTTGCTGC
>DATCWW010000080.1:0-7074 GCA_036566145.1 Gemmatimonadales bacterium | reverse complement strand
GGATCTCGCGGTCCACTTTCCCCAGCGGGTCTGGTTCCGCCGCAAGCAGAGTCCGGAGATGAACATCGAGCTGTCCGGGCGGATCAAGGTGAAGCAGGAGCCGGGACAGGAGATGCAGTTCTTCGGGCAGGTGGAGCCGGTTCCGGGGCGGGGCGGGCTGGACATGTACGGGCGGAGCTTCACGCTCACCGAGGGGGAGATCACCCTGAACGGCCCGGCGACCGCGACCACGCTGGACGTGACCGCACAGTATCAGGTCCCGACGCAGGGCGGCGGTGGGGACGATGCCGGCGTGCTCATCGACGTCAACGCCACGGGCCGGACCGACAGCCTCAAGCTGGAATTTTCCGCCGAGCCGTCGATGAGCCAGGAGGACATCATCTCCTACATCGTGACCGGCCGCCCCGCGTCCGATAACCCGCTCGCGGACCAGGGCAGCGGGACCAGTGGGGGCGAGATGGCGGTCGGCGCGCTCACTGGCGCGCTGGCCGGGGAGGCCGGAGAGAAGCTCGGCTTCGACGTCTTCCAGATCCGGCAGAACGGTGCCCAGGGGCTCACGCTCACGGCGGGCCGATATGTCGCGTCCAAGCTCTTCCTGAGTATGCAGCAGCCGCTGCAGAGCGGCGGGACCGCGACGGAGGATGTCGGCCGGAACTCGGGCCCGGGCTTCGAGCTGGAGTACTCCCTGGAGCGCTGGCTCCGCAGCACCCTGCGGGGCGGCAGCCTGCCGGTCGGGTTCCTCCTCCGTGGGCGGTATGCGTACTAGCGGGCGTTGGGTCGCACGGACCTTCGGTGGGATGATCGCGGCGGCGTGTCTCTCGGGCCATGCCGCGGCGCAGGACGACGCCCTGATCGGCATCGGTCCGGGCACCGAGGTCCGGAAGATCCAGCTCGATTTCCAGGGCGAGCACCGCCTGACTGAGGGTGAGCTGCGGAGTCAGATGGCGCTCACCAAGCGTCCGAGCATGATCTTCCTGCACAAGACGCTCGGTTGGTTCCCCCTGATCGGCCCCGTGGGCGCTCACCCGTTCGATCCGCTCGAGCTGCAGCGCGACGTCGTGCGGCTCCGCGACCTCTACCACCGAAACGGATATCTCGACGCTCTGGTCACCTACGACGTGGCCTATGACGCGGAGCCCGACCTGGTGGACATCACCTACCACGTGCGCGAAGGGTCGCCGCTGGTGCTCCAGACCCTTCGCTTCGTGGCGCCGGGCAACGCGCCGCTGAACCTCGCCCCCGAGCTGGCCGAGCCCTGGGCCGAGTTCACGCGGCTCGAAGGCGAGGAGCGGGGACGGTTCGGGGAGGGGGAGCGGCAGGGGCTCGCCGATCGGACCAGTCGATGGTTCCGAAACCGTGGCTACCCCTTCGCCACCGTCGAGGCCAACGTCCTGGTCGACACGGCGGCGAACCACGCCGACGTCACGGTCGCGATCGACCCCGGGATGCGGGCCCGGGTCCGGGAAATCGTCGTCACCGGCAACCAGACCGTGCCGGACCGGCAGTTCGCCCGCCAACTCCCGATCGCACAGGGCGACTGGTACAACGCCAACCGCCTCGAGCAGGGCCGCCAGCAGCTCTCGCAGCTCAGCGCGGTCCGCCTCGCCCTGATCAACGTCCCCCACCCGAGCGCGGACGACTCGAGCGTGGTGGTGAACCTTCGGGTGGCCGAGAATCCGCCGTACCTGGTCCGGGGCGATGCCGGACTGGTCTCCACCGGCGGGCTCACCGGCAACGTCGAGTGGACCGACCGCACGTTTCTTGGCGGGCTGCGAACGCTGACGGTCGCGGCGACGGCGCAGACGGGGCTCATCGCCCTGGAGCAGCCGCCGGAGCGCCGATACCGCGTGTCGGCGACCGTCTTCCAGCCCTATGTCGGGAGCCGGCGCCTCTCCGCCGCGGGCGGGCCGTTCGCCGAGTACCGCGACGACCTGCGCGACCGCTCCAAGGCGCTCGGCTTCACCGGGGCGCTGGTGTACGCGGAAAGTCCGCTCCGTTCGGTGTCCCTGGGCTACACGATCTCGCACCGGGAGGTGCTCGACTACTCGTTCAGCAGCGGACTCGATCCGCTCGACTACCTGCCGCTGCTTCGCCTGGCCGACTCGGCGACGGTAGGGACGCTCGACAACATCATCAACCGCAGCGTGCTCACCCTGCAGGGGAGCTGGGGACATCTCGACCAGTTCGCCAATCCGCGGCAGGGCTATGTCCTGCGTCCCAAGGCCGAAGTCACCCTGCCCGGCTTCAATACCAGCGAATACCTGCTGCTCGACGTGGGAGCGGCCGCGTTCATGCCGCTAAGCCGTCAGCTGGGCTTCACTATCCGGGGCGGCGTCGGGCGGATCTTCCCCTACGGGAAGTCGCTGGACCACGTCGACGACGAGTCGCCCTTCACATCATTGCTCCGGCTTCGCGATGTCACCTTCACGGCCGGCGGCACCCGCGACGTGCGGGGCTGGGGCAGCCAGCTGGTCGGCCCCAAGCTGCCCGAGGTGCAAACAGAGGAGAAGGCTGGCGTGACGGTACCCGCGGCCGATCGGTACACCCCGGTCGGCGGTCTGGCGCGGGCCACCGCGAGCGCGGAAATCCACGCCCCGGTTCCCGGTCTGGGTGACAAGTGGGACGCTTACGCGTTCCTCGATGGCGGAAAGATCTGGATCCCGGACGAGCGCTTCGCGCTCAACGCGGGCGAGCTCGACCAGGACAAGTTCTTCTTCGGGACCGGCATCGGGTTCGGCTACGAAACCGTCGTCGGCGCCGTTCAGGTGGCGGTGGGCTACAAGCTGAACCCCTCGCCGCTCGACCTCCGCGACCCGAACGACGTCCTCGCCGCCCTCGCGGCCGGCACTCCGATCGACGACGTCCCCACCAGCGAATGGCGGCGCCTGCAGCTGCATTTCTCGATCGGGGCGACGTTCTGATGGAGGCGCGGACGGAACCGTGCCACCATCCGGGCCTATTCCTTGCCCTAACCCGCCCCCCATGCGCCGACTCTACCCTCGCCTAGTCCTGGTCGTTCTCCTGGCCGGCTCGCTAGGCTTCGTGCGCTACGTCTCCCGCTCGGATCGCTATCCGATGCGGGACGTGGTCGTGCCCGTCAGCGGCAAGCAGTACCGGGTCCACGACGCCAAGGGGTTCACGGCGTTCATCGTGTTCGGTCCCGATCACGAGGCGTGGCAGAGGGAAGCGAGAGGGCTCACGCCCTACGTCGCCCGGCGGGCAGGGGCGACCGCCGACACCGCGGCGTTCGCTCTCGCGATCAGGCCCGGCTTCGCGAATCTCTTTCCACCCAGCGAAGTGGGGTGGTTCCGCTACGCCCTGCGGGAGGGGGAGTGGCAGATGGTGGCCGAGGCCCCCGAGCGACCCCGGCCCACTCCGGTTCCCTAGCCCGCCCCCCCGCGACCTGCCACACCCCGGGCAGGTCGCCAGCCCAGCCCCTGCACCTCGCCAGCGCCCGCGCGCCCGCGCGCCCCGGCGCCCCTAGCCGTCCACATCTTATCTCCTACCCGATCACCACGTTCCGCGCCTCCTCCACAAGGCCCTCGTTCCTCATATCAGCGACCGCCCCGATAGGCACATCCGTTGCACTCCGGCCCTCGTCCGCCCGCGTTTCCTCGTCGTTCACCGCGCCACCCCCTCGGAGTACCACATGGTCACCTTCCTGAAAGGCCGCCGCAAAACGGACGACGCCGTCGTTGCCGTCGATTCCAGCGGAGCGCACATCACCGTCGCCCTGGAGACCCTGGTCGCCCGGGCCGAGACCGCATTGGAGCAGTTCCGCGCCATGAGCGGGGTGCTGGACCGCACGGCGGAGATCGACGCCCTGCGCGAGCGGTGCGAGGCGGTGGAGCGGCAAGTGGCCGGGATGGAAGACATGATGGCGCGGGTGAGCCAGGCCGAGGGTCAGCTGCAGCGTGTCACTCAGAGCGGCGAGCAGCTCGATCAGATCCAGGAGCGTATGGGCGCGATGGGCGAAAAGGTCGAGGCGGCGATCGCGCTGCGCGATCACGCCGAGAAGTTCCTGAGCCTCGAGGGCCCGCTCAACGCCGCCCGGGGCGACGCCGACCAGGTCCGCGTGCAGCTCAACGAGCTGGGCGAGCAGGTCACCCGGATGCGCACCCAGGCCGACGACGCCCTGAGCGCGCACCGCCACGCGACCAGCCGCCTGGAGGCCTTCGACCAGGACGCGCGCGACGCCACCGGCCGGCTGGACGACGTGGTCCGCCGGGTCGAGAGCGTCGAGCGGGCGCTGGAGCCGGTGGGCCAGGCGGTCACCGCCGTCCCCGACGTCCAGCACAAGCTCGCGGTGCTCAAGGCGCTGGCCGACCAGGTCGCCCAGAAGAGCGCCGCGCTGGAGCAGCAGCGGGAGCAGGTCGATCGCGCCGCCACCCAGATCAGCCAGCTCACCCGGCTCGACCGCGAGCTGGACGCCTGGCTCCGCCGGCAGGAGGAGCAGATCCGTCGCTTCGGCCAGATCGAGGCGAAGATCAACGAGGTGCAGGCGGCGCAGACCAAGGTCTCCAGCCGGCACGAAGAGCTCCAGGCCATGGCGGTCCAGACCGAGGAAGGGCAGCAGTCCGCCCGCACCGCGCTCAACGACCTCCGGGAGCAGATGCGGAAGAGCAGCGAAAGCTTCGAGCTGGAGCATCGCGGCCTGCACGCGGTGAGCGAGCGGGTCGCCGACCTGCGCAACGCGGTGAAGGAGTGCGAGGCCCGCTTCGCCGTGCTCGACGCGGCCAGCCAGGGCACCGCCGCGGTCACCAGCCAGGTCAAGGCGGCCGGCGAGCGCGCCGTGGAGCTCTCGGCCGAGCTGGGCCGGCTCCTGGCCGAGGAGCAGCGGATCAGCGCGCTCCGGGGCGAGGTGGAGCGGATGAGCGGGTCGGCCAGCGAGATCGGCGACCGGGTGCGTCGGATCGAGGAGCTGCGCCCCGGCATCGAGGACGCCGTGCGCGACCTCGCCTCGCTCAAGAGCGTGAAGGAGATGATGGCCGACGGGCTGGAGCAGATGCGGGTGGCCTACGAGGAGATGAGCCGGCTCCGCGAGGGGCACAGTGAGGTGCAGGCCTGGCTCCAGAACGCCGACGCCTGGACCAAGAAGGTGCACGCCCAGGTGCAGGAGCTGAGCGGGATGGAGCCGGCAGTCGAGCGCATCCGGGGCGAGGTGGACCAGGTCAAGTCGTCCATGGGTGAGATCGATGCCCGGCGCGAGGCGCTGCTCGACGTGGCCCGCAAGCTGAGCGACCTGACCGGGGTGGGCGCCGAGCTCTCGGAGCGGACCGACGGCCTCCGCGGCCGCATGGAAGCTGCCGAGAAGCGCTTCGGCCAGCTCTCTTCCCGGGCCGACGCCGCCGAGCAGGTGGCCGCGACGATGGCGCAGGTCACCGAGTCGGTCGGCACGATGGACCGTCGCCTCACGCTGGTGGACGATTCGGTGCGCGGGCTCGAGGGCCGGACCCAGCAGCTCGACGAGCTGCAGGAGCGGATCCGTCTCCTGGGCCAGGAGCTGGAGCAGCGGCAGGGCGCGCTGGACAAGGCCACCGAGCACCTCGCCAAGGCGAGCACGCTCCGGCAGGAAGCGGCCGAGACGGCGCAGCGGCTGGAGGAGGTCAACACCGCGGTCGTGGCGTCGCTCGGCAAGGCGGAGCAGCGGGCCGGCGCGCTGAGCACGACGGCGGGCGAGCTGGAAGCGCGGGCCGACGCGCTCAAGAAGGTGGAGCGGCAGCTCACCACCTTCGAGGGGCTGCTCGACCGCTACGAGTCCGCCCAGCGGGAGGCGGCCAAGGCGCTGGACCAGACGCTGGCCCGGCAGGCCGCGGTCGAGGCACTCGAAGCCCAGGTCAAGCACGTCTTCGAGCTGGCCGAGAGCGCGGTGGACCACGTGCAGGCGATCGGCTCGGCGCGGCGCGGCATCGAGGAGACCCGCGCGATCCTGATCGAGACCCAGGCCCAGTTCGTGGCCACCGAATCGGCGCTGCAGGACTTCGATGCCCGCAAGCGCCAGCTCGAGCGGGCGGAGCAGCGCCTGGCGCGGGCGGAGGCGCTGGCGATGGGGATCCGCAGCACCGTGGAGTCGCTGCAGGCGCAGAAGACCATCGTGGACCACGCGATGGAGTCGGCCGGCGCGCTCACCCTGCAGATGAAGCAGGCCGAGGCGCTGATCCAGGCGCTGCGCCGGGAGCGGCAGCTCGCCTGCGACCTGAAGGCCGCGCTCGAGGGGCTCGAGCTGGAGGAGGACGGGGCCGGGGAGCAGTAGCCCCGGGCGGGGCCAACGACAACGAGCCGGTCGCCCAGGAGGCGGCCGGCTCGTTCGTTTGTGGGGCCGCTAGGACTTGGCGGTGTCCGCGGCGGCGCCTCCCTGATGGCCCTGGTGCTGGGCCTTCCAGGCCGCGTGATGCTCGGCCCGCATGCTGTGCACTTTCTCCTGCTGCTCCTTGGTCAGCACCGCCATGGCCTCCTTGCTCTGCTCCTTCCGGGCCTTGTAAGCCGCCTGGCCGGTGTCGGGCAGCGTCTGGCCGGCGAACTTGGTCTGGAGCTTCTCGAGCTTCTTCACCTGGTCGTCGGTGAGCTTGAGGTCGGACTTCTTGCTCAGCAACCGTTCGGCCGGATTCATGTGCCACATGGCCGAATCGGGCTTGCTGGCGACGGTCGTGGGTGCGGCGCTGGTGGTGGTCTTCTGCTGGGCCGAGGCCTGGGTGGCGGTGCCAAGCAGGCCGGCGGTGACGAGCGCGAGGGCGAGGGACAGCGGTCGGTGCATACCATCCTCTGCTATGGGACTGTGGCGGTTATCGGCGCTCCGTCTGCGCCGGACGAACCGGCGGGGTGCGCCTGAGGATGGTGGACGCGGCCGGTCTCCGGGCGTTAAGCGGACCTCACCGTGACCCGCGCGACTGCTCGATCTCGACCAGTGCCGCGCCGTTGGCCCAGGAGACCTTGCCGACCCGGAGCCCATGGGCATCGACCGGATCACGCTCCCGGAGCCGGCGACCGATCTCCTCGGCGGCCTGCCGGGAGCCGAAGGCGCCGCCGAACAGCTCCCTGCAGTGCGAGAGGATGCCCGCGACCCTTTGGTGCGTC
>DATCWW010000042.1:0-3907 GCA_036566145.1 Gemmatimonadales bacterium | reverse complement strand
GCTCGGGCGGCTCGGCCGCATTGCCGCCCGGCAGCCATGAGGTGGTGGGCACGACCGGCGGCACCGGCTGCGCCTTGAGGTACGCCACGACCGTCCACACCGCATCCGACCCCATCACGCCGCCGTACGCCGGCATCCCCTTGGGGCGGCCGTAGAAGATCGAGGTGAAGATCTCCTCGTCCGATCCCCCGTAGCGCCAGCGGCCGTCCACCAGGCTGGGGCCCACCCACCCGATGGCGCCGCCGCCGTGGCACCCGTCGCAGTTCATCGCGCCGAAGAGGCTCGCCCCGACTTCGGGATTGGGTTTGGCCGGCCGCCGGGCGGCGAGCGCGTCCGCGGCGGGAAGCACGCCACCGGCCGCGATCCGGTCCTCATCCCGAACCGTGGGCGCCTGTCCGGCGGAGCCGCGCTCAGGGCCCTGCCCGCAGCCTGTTGCCAGGAGGAGCGCCAGCACGCCGGCCCGAGCCTTCATCGCGGCGGTCACTCGCCGAGCCCGAAGATCCACACGATGCCACCCTGGCTGGTGTGGCGGCCGATGTCCTTGTATGGGTCCGACGGCGGGCGCACGTCCGCGGGATCGTCGCTCCGAACGTCTCCGGCGAGCAGGAACCAGTCGCCGCCGATCCCGGCGTAGACCGCCACGTACTGCTTCCCGTCGGGCCCGAGGTAGGTGATTGGATTTCCCACGACGCCCGAGCCGACCTTGAACTTGGACAGCAGCTTGCCGGTTCTCGCGTCCACCGCCTTGAACCAGCCGTCGAGCGTGCCGTAGAACGCGACGTCGCCCGCGGTCACCAGCGCTCCGCTCCAGTTGGGAAAGTGCTCCGTGTTCTCCCACACCTTCTTCCCCGTGCTCGCATCCCACGCCATGAAGGAGCCGAGGTGACCGCCGGGGCCGGCGTGATACGGCGTTCCGGCCCCGATGTACGGGGTCCCGCGCACGTGCTGCGCCGGGGTCGCCGCGAAATCCATGCACATGTTGTTGGTCGAGGTGTAGAACCACCCGGTGCGCGGGGAGTACGCCGGGGGCGACGCCGGGCTCACGCCGCCCTCGAGGCTGGGGCAGACGTCCTTCACGTTTCCCTTCGAGGCGCCGGTGAGCTTGGTCGAGTCGAGGACGGGGCGTCCGGTCTTGAGGTCGATTCCCCGGGCCCAGCTCACCTGCACGTAAGGCGCCGCGGCGAGCACCTCACCGGTGGCGCGATCGAGGGTGTACTGGAAGCCGTTCTTGTTGAAGGTGACCAGCGCCTTGCGCACCCGGCCGCCGATCTTGACGTCCGCCAGGACCATGCTGGAGACGGCGTCGTAGTCCCAGTTGTCGTGCGGGGTGAATTGGTAGGCCCAGACCAGGGCGCCGTCACCGGGGCGGCGCGCGAGCACGCTCCCGGTCCACTTGTTGTCCCCCGGCCGCTGCTCCGCGTTGTAGGGGGACGGGTTGCCCACGCCATAGTAGACCAGATCGAGCTCGGGATCGTAGGACATCCAGCCCCACACCGGAGCGCCACCGGTTCGATACGCACTGTCCGGCCAGCTCCGCTTCGCCAGCTCGGCCCCCTGATCGTAGAACGGCTTGAAGGTGCCGGGCCGGGCCAGCACGTCGGCGTCGGGGCCGATGTTCCGCGCCGTCCAGACCACCTTCCCCGTCTCGAGGTCGAGCCCCTTCACCCATCCGTAGATGCCGAACTCACCGCCCGAAGGACCGACGATCACGCGGTTCTTCACCACGAAGGGCGCCATCGGCGTGGTCTCGCCCGCGGCAAGGTCGGCGATTTGAGTCTTCCACACCTCCCTGCCCGACGCCGCGTCCACCGCGACGGTGTGCCCGTCCAGCAGGTTATAGACGATCTTCCCGTCCGCATAGAAGGCACCCCGGTTGATCACGTCACAGCAGGACTCCCCGATGGCGTTCGGGCTCACGTCCGGACGGTACTTCCACTTGAGCGGGTAACCCTCCTGGGTCAGATCGAAGGCGTAGAGGACGTTGGGCCAGGGGGTCACCACGTACATGGTGTTCGCGACCACCAGCGGCTGTCCCTGGTGCCCGGCGAGGACGCCGGTCGAGAAGGTCCATACCGGCCGGAGGCGGCTCCCATTGTCCCGGGTGATCCGCGCCAGCCGGCTGTACCTGGTGGAGGCGTAGTCCTTGCCGGGCATCGTCCACTCGCCGTCGCTCGCGGTCTGGGCCACCGCGGGACGGGTGGGAACGGCAGCGAGGACGGCGAGGAGGGCGACGGTTCGAGCAGACATGCAAGGATCTTGGTCCTCTGCCCCGGAGGAAGGCAAGGGACCGAGCCCGCGCGCGATCGGCCGCTACCCTCGCGCCATCGTCAGCACGCCGGTCACCAGGATGGCCACTCCCGCGAGCCGGGCGACCCGTAGCGGGGCGGGAGCGATCCGCTCGGCGGTGATCGCAAGGGTCGCCGCCGCCATCGGCAGCGGCTCCATCAGACCGCTCGCGAGCAGCGCCAGCATCAGCGGTCCGCAGGCACGGCTGCAGCGGACGCCCAGTTCGAGCCCGTACCGAAAGGCGCTCCCGGCTCCCGCCGCCTGATGACAACCGTCTCCCGCTTCTCCGCGGCAGAGCGCGAGCTGCCGCGATTTCCACCGGGTGAGCTGCGCGGCGCCCGCGGCGAGCAGGACCAGGCCTGCCGTGCCCGGCAGCCACGAGGCGCCTGCCGACTCGGCGCCATGGACGAGGGCGCCGAGCACCGCCCAGATCGCGAAGTAGCCGAGGCCGACCAGCACCGTGAGTCCGTGCCGGCGGAGACCTTCCGCCGGCACGGACCGCCGATACCGCGAGACCATCGGGACCAGGGATGGCAGCATCATCGGCAGCATCATCGTCATCCACATCCCCAGGTACTCCGGCAGGCTGAGGTACCACTCCTGCCGTGGCATGCTCATCCCGGACACGGCCTCAACCCTCGTAACGATCGTGGTAGCGCACCCACTGCATCGTGAAGTCGAGCGAGTCTTCGTCCCGGCCCTTGGGGACCAGGTCGAGGTAGCTGTAGGTCCCCATCAGCGCCTCCACTCCGCGCCCGTAGGTCGAGTAGGTGTGGAAGAGCTCGCCCTCGTGCTTCGCGAAGACGCTCGCGCCCTCCCGCTCGGGCATCAGGAAGTCGCTGGTGCCGTAGTTGTAGAGCTGGACCCCCGGCTCGCGCTGCTGCTCGGTGGACGAGACGCCGAAGGCGAAGTTGAAGTCGGAGTCCGAGGACGAGACCCAGTTGAAGCGCCACCCCATGCGCCGCTTGAACGCCTCGAGCTTGGGGTAGGGCGCGCGCGAGACCGCAGCCAGGGCCACGTCACGCGCTCCCAGGTGCGGCAGGGTGGCGTCGAAGTGGTCCGCCACGAACGAGCAGCTCGAACACGCCTCCTTCATGTCGGGGCCGTACATGAAGTGGTAGACGATGAGCTGGCTGCGGCCTTGAAAGAGGTCGGCCAGGCTGAGCTCGCCCTCGGGGCCGTGGAAGGTGTACGCCTTGTCCAACCTGACCCAAGGAAGGGCTCGGCGCTGCCGGCTGATGTCGTCGGTGAGGTGGGTGAGCTCCTTTTCCCGGGCCAGGAGCGCGCGGCGCTCGGTGATCCACTGGTCGCGGGAGACCAGGTGCGGGGCCTGGATGGTGCTCTGGGTTGCCATGTCGTCCTCCCTGGGGTTGACGGGCTGGCGCGATGGCGCCGGACCCGATATCATTCTACCTGTTGGTTGAATAATTATATTCAACCGTATGGTTGAACGCAACCCCTCGGACCGGGTGGGCCGACAATGCTCGACCAAGTCTATGGCGCCATTGCAGATCCGACTCGGCGCGAGATCCTCGGGATCCTGGCGGAGGAGGAAACCAACGTGGGACGCCTGGCCGAGCGGTTCCCTATTTCGCTCAACGCGGTCTCCAAGCACGTGAAG
>DATCWW010000060.1:0-2088 GCA_036566145.1 Gemmatimonadales bacterium | reverse complement strand
GCCGTGCGGCCGCCGGCCTCGGTCGCGGCCCGGCCCACCGCGGCGAGCCACTCGTACTCGCGGTGGCAGGCCGGACACGACATCACATGCTCCAGCGTGGCGAGGCGCTCGCCTTCGGGCCCCTCACGCTGCAGCAGCGCCAGCATCGCGTCGGGCGACACGCAGCCTGCGGTGGCGACGTCACGCGCGTCCACCCGCCGGCGGTAGAGCCGCCCCAGCCCATCGATGCTGCTCAGGTCGTCCGACTGGTCCATTGCACTCCCTCCGCCAGCAAACGTTCTCGCAGATCCGCCAGCCCGCGATAGAGCAGGTTCCGGGTCTTGGCCTCCGACCACCCCAGGAGCCGCGCGATCTCGTCGCGGGAATGACCCAGCAGGTGCATCCGGACTACCGGACGGCGGGACGGGTGAATGGCGTCGATGGCCCGCTCGACCTGCGCGGCGAGCTCCGAGTGTTCCAGCTCCCGGTCGGGCCCCGAGGCGGTCGGCAGCGCCTCGTCGTGGTCTTCGATCGTCTGGGTCCGGTCGCCCCCTCGGGCTCGGCGCCGGCGCAGCAGGTCGATCGCGGCCGAGAGAGCCGTCCTATGGAGGTAGGACGCAGAAATGCTCGCGATATGCTCACCCGCGCCGGCCAGCTCGCCGTGGGCCCGCCAGAGCCGGATCCTGACCTCCTGCACCAGCTCGTCCACATCGTCGCCGGTGAAGTGATAGCGCCAGCACACGCTCCGGAGAATGCCGGAGAAGTTCGCCAGCACGCGCTCCAGGGCCGGCGAGAGGGAATCGGAGGTGCCCTCCATAGGCGCCAAGCTACGGTCGGCGCTCCGGTGGGGCAAACGGCCGGAGCGCCACGGTCGCGAGCGGGTCGCCGACGACCGTGAAGGCGGCCCAGACCGCGGGCGGGGTGCCGTCGCGGCGGGCCTCGAGCTTGGCGATTCGGAGGGCGTCGGCCACGGGTAGCCCGCGCGCGAGGCCGGCATAGAACCGCTCGACCAGGGGGACGATGCGCTCGTCACCCACCCGCCAACTGGTGGCCACCACGCTGCGCGCGCCGGCCTCGAGCATCGGCGCGGTGAGCCCCTGCATCCCCTCGCCATCGACGACCACGCCGCCCGCCGTGCGACAGGCGGAGAGTACCACCAGATCGGCGTTGAGCCGCAGGCGTCCAAGGTCGCCGGGGGTGACGAAGCCGTCTTCGCCGTTCCCCGGCGTCAGCGCCAGCGCGGTCCGGACGGCGACCCGCTCGTCCACCAGGGCGTGGGTGGCGAAGTGAAGCACGGTGTACTGGTTGAGCTGGAGCGTCTTGAGCCGGTGCTCGCTGGCGTCGGGGCCGAGCAGCACGTCCGCGTCGGCCTGCCCGGCGACCGCCTTCGCTTCGGCCCCGGACCCGGGAAGTTTCGGCAGGCCGCCGACGGAGGCGAAGGCGGCTTGATAGCTCCCCGATTGCGGCGCGGCGGCGGTGGGGAACACCGGGTCGCCGAAAGCGAGCACGCGTCCGTACCGTGCCGATGGCGGCGGCTTGGCCTCGCTCCGCAGCACGGTGGCGATCGTGGCGGAGGGCGCGAGGCCGATGGCGAAGCGCTCGACGACCTCGCGCCCGTCGGCCAGCCGGAGGACGTCCCAGGGGACCCGGTGCAACACCCCGTCGGGCACGATGATGAGTCGGGTGACGTGGGGACCGAGCAGGTCGGCGGCCGGCTGCAGGAGCTGCATCCCGAGCGCCCTGGCCTCGGCGGAGAGGTCGGTGTCTCGAGTGACCAGCGCCAGGAAGCGCGCGATCGCTCCGGTGAGCGAATCGGCGGGGGCGAGCACCCGGGCCTGGACCAGCGGACCGCCCGTCGTTGGGGTGAGCACGAACACCGTGGTCGGCGACCCGTGCGCCCCGGTCACGAACTCCAGGAGGGCCGTGTGCTCGGGGAGGTGGCGGGCAATGTCGCTGACACTGAGCAGCGTGGCGCCGCGGGTCACCGCGCCCTGTATCCGACCCGGCCCCGATGCCAGCGCCCGATCCTGGGTCAACCGGTCGGCCAGGTCGCGGGCCCGGCGCCGCTCGGCCAAGGCGAACGCCGCCTCGGCACGCCCACCGGCGGCC
>DATCWW010000015.1:0-9728 GCA_036566145.1 Gemmatimonadales bacterium | reverse complement strand
GGCGGGTGTGGCCGGGTACGGTTTGTATCAGCTCTATCGCGCCTGGAAGGCCAAGCTCGGACGCCATCTGGCGCTGACCCGGGTGTCGGCCGGTACGGCGTCGGTGCTGGTCGGTGTCTGCCGCTTCGGCCTGGCGGCCCGGGGCGCCGTCTTCGGCCTGATCGGTTTCTTCCTGGGCCGGGCGGCGGCGCGACACGATCCGGGGCAGGCCGGCGGCGTGCGCGAGTCGCTGCTCACCCTGGCCGGCATCGGACGTTGGGCGCTGGCGGCCGCGGCGCTCGGGTTGATCGCGTACGGCGTCTACCAGCTGGTCGAAGCACGATACCGGCGGATCGACGTTGCCTGATCCCTCTCACCCGCAGTTCGGAGCGCACATGACGGGACGCGCCTCGGTCGGTCTCGACGACCTCGAGGAAGTCGCCCGGCGGATCGCCGAGGGGCGGTTCACCAACCGGGCGGAATGCACGCTGGAGGTCTCCACCTACGTTTGGAACCGGAACTCGTTCGAGGCTCAGCATCACTTCGAAGACGCCTGCACCGACCATGGGATCCGGTTCGCCGTGGTGGAACGCGTGGGCGGCATCGAGTGGTCTTGTCCCAAGGCGGCGGGGACGTAGTATCCTCGGGTCATGAACGAGACCGAGGTCCGATCCCAGCTGGCGCGCGCGCTCGGGTGGGACGAAGCCCATGCCGGCTTCGACCGTGTGGTGGACGGGATCGCCGCCGAGTTCCGGGGACGCGCTCCCGCCGGGCTGCCCTACTCACCCTGGCAGCTCCTCGAGCACCTGCGGCTGGCCCAGGACGACATCCTCGACTTCTGCCGCAACCCGGACTACCGGGAGCGCCGCTGGCCGGACGACTACTGGCCCACCTCCCCCGAGCCGCCGGACGCCAAGGCGTGGGACCGGAGCGTCGTGGCGGTCCGTCGCGATCGCGAGGCTCTGGCCCGATTGGCGGAAGATCCATCGGTGGACCTCACCGCCCCGCTTCCACACGGCAACGGGCAGACGCTGCTGCGCGAGCTGCTCCTGGTGCTCGACCACACCGCCTACCACCTGGGCGAGCTCGTCGTGGTGCGACGGGCCCTGGGCATCTGGCGCTAGCGCCGATGAGCGGCTTCGGGTCGGCGCTCCGGCGCCTCGTCGTCCCGACCCTGGGCGCGGTCGCGCTCGCGGCCGGACCGGCCCAAGCCCAGCGGGCCGCCCGGGCCGAGGACTTCCTCGGGGTGACCCGCTGCGATTCCGGCCAGGTGGTGAGCGAGATCCGCGAGGACGTCCGGCGCTCGGATCTCCGGGCGGAAGTCGAGGCACACGAAGCGGTACACCGGCAGCAGGCCGCGGCCTACGGCGGGTGCGAGGCGTTCCTGGCCAGCCTCACCACGGCGCGCCGCATCATCGAGAGCGAGCTCCCGGCCTACTGCGCGCAATGGAAGGTCGCGGTGGCGCGCGGCGCCGACTCCGTGGCCACCCGGCTGGATTACGCCTGGCGGATTTCGGCGCAATCGGGGGCCATGGAGAACCGCCTCGACATCGCCCGGCGGTTCCGCGACGAATGCGGGTGACCGACCGCCGGGTCACGACCGCAACCCTGGCCCTCGTGCTGGTGGGCCTGCTGGTCGGCGGCGCCGTGGTGGTCGTGCTCCTGGTGGCCGGGCGGGTCCGGTCGGCGGTGGGATCCTTCACCCATCCGGGCAGCACCACGATCACGCAGAGCGTGGTGGTCGAGCGGATGCGCGAGGTGGCGCAGCTGGTGACGAGCGAGACCACGCTGCGCGACGTGGTGCTGTACCGGAACAGCCGGCTGGGATCCACCAAGCGCTCGCTGGTGGTGGTGACCGGCCGTATCCTCACCGGATTCGACCTCGACCGCGGCACCGAGGTGCGGGTGGAGCAGGCCGGCCGGCGCATTCACCTCACGCTGCCGCGGGCCGCGGTCCTCGGCGTGGAGGTGACCGAGCTCAAGACATACGATGAGGAGCGCGGGTTGTGGAATCCGTTCCGGCCGGCCGATCGCGACAGCATCTTCCAGCTCGCCCGGCGGCAGCTGGTGGCGACGGCGGGGGAGCTGGCCCTGACGCGCCACGCGGAGGAGAGCGCCCGGCGGCTGATCCCCGCGCTCGTCGGCGTGGAGGGGTACACCACCGATGTGAGCTTCGGTCCCGGGGCCCCGCCCGAACGGGACCGGCCCTGACCCTGCGGCCGGCCCCTAGCGGGCCACCACCTCCGCCGTCCCCGGCTCCTCGCTCCGCTCGCGCGCCCTGGCCTTCCGCCGCCCCAACCGCTGCTGCAGCGCGTCGAAGTAGGTGTAGAACACCGGCGTCACGTACAGGGTGATCAGCTGCGAGAACGCCAGCCCACCCACCACCGCGACGCCCAGCGGACGGCGCGACTCGGCGCCCGCCCCGTGCCCCAGCGCGATCGGCAGCGTGCCCATGAGCGCGGCCATGGTGGTCATCATGATCGGCCGGAACCGGACGCTGGCAGCCTCCAGGATCGCGTCGTGGGCGCTCCTGTGGTGCTCCCGCTCCGCTTCGATCGCGAAGTCGATCATAATGATCGCGTTCTTCTTCACGATCCCGATGAGCATGATGATCCCGACGAATGCGTAGACGCTCAGGTCGAGCTGGAAGATCTCCAGGGCGAGCAGCGCGCCGAAGCCGGCGAAGGGAAGCCCGGTGAGGATGGTGAGCGGATGGACGAAGCTCTCGTAGAGCACCCCCAGCACCAGGTAGATCACCAGGATGGCGAGGATCAGGAGGGCGAGCAGGCCGCTCTGCGCCTGCTGGAACGCCTGGGCCGTTCCGGCGAAGCCGGTGCTGACGGTCGACGGCAGCACTTCGGCGGCCGCCTGCTCCACCCGGGTCACCGCGTCCCCGATCGACACGCCCGGCTGCAGGTCGAAGGACAGGGTGACGGAGGGGAGCTGACCGGAGTGGTTGACGGTGAGCGGCCCGGTGGACGGCGTGATCGTCGCCAGGCTCCCCAGCGGCACCGACACGCCCTGGCGGCCGCTGATGTGGAGCAGATTCAGCGCGCCCAGATCGCGCTGGTACTCGGGCAGCAGCTCCATCACGACCCAGTACTGGTCGTTGGGGGTGAAGATGGTGCTGACCTGGCGGGCTCCGTAGGCGTTGTAGAGCGCGTTCTCGATCTGGTTCACGTCGATCCCGAGCGCCGACGCGCGGTCGCGATTGATCCGGACCTGGACCTGCGGGTTCTTGATCTGCAGGTCGCTGGTGACGCCGGTGAGGCCCGGCACCTGGTTGAGCCGGCGCTCGAGCGCGGTCGCCCCCTGATACAGCGCGTCGTCGTCCGAGCTGGTGAGGGTGAACTGGTAGGTGCTCTTGGAGCTCCGCCCGCCGATGTTGATCACCGGCGGGTTGGAGATGAAGACCCGCATGCCGGGCAGGGTGGAGAGCTCCCGGGTGAGCGAGCGGGCCACCTGGTCGGCACTCATGGAGCGCTCGCTCCGGTCCTTGAGGCGGATGAAGAATGATCCCTGATTGACGGTGCTGATCCGTCCCCCCGCGCCCACCGACGACATGAACCCCGCCACGTTGGGGTCGGCCTGCACGATCGCCGCGGCCGCCTGCTGGTGCCGCACCATCGCGTCGTAGCTGGTCCCCTCGGCCGTCTCGGTGGTACCGCGAAGCTGGCCCTGGTCCTCGCTGGGGATGAACCCCTTCGGCACCGTCCGGGCCAGCACCACCGTGCCGACCAGGACGAGCACGCTGAACGTGAGCGCGAGGCCCCGTCGGTCCATCACCCAGGCCAGCGTGCGCTCATACCAGGCGCGCGAGCGGTCAAAGGCCCGCTCGGTGAGCCGGTAGAACCGCCCCTGGTGCTCCCGCTCCGCCCCGGGCTTGAGCCAGCGGCTGCAGAGCATCGGCGTGAGCGTGAGCGACACGAAGCCCGACACCAGGATCGCCACCCCGATGGTGACCGCGAACTCCTGGAACAGCCGGCCGATCAGTCCACCCAGGAAGAGCACCGGGATGAACACCGCCACCAGGGAGAGCGTCATCGAGAGCACCGTGAAGGTGATCTCCCGGCTGCCGCGGATCGCCGCCTCGAACACCGGCTCACCCCGCTCGATGTGGCGCACGATGTTCTCCAGCACCACGATGGCGTCGTCCACCACGAAGCCCACCGCGAGCGTGAGCGCCATGAGCGAGAGGTTGTCGAGGCTGAACCCGAGGAGGTACATCACGGCGAAGGTGCCTACCAGCGACATCGGCAGGGCGAGGCTGGGGATCGCGGTGGCGCGGAGGTTCCGGAGGAAGAGGAAGATCACCATCACGACCAGGCAGAGCGCGAGCAACAGGGTGAACTTGACGTCGCTCACCGACGCCTCGATGCCCTCGGAGCGGTCGAACATCTTGGTGATGTCGACCGAGGCCGGCATCTGCGGCCGGAACGCCTCGACCTCCGCCCGCACCCGCGCCGCCACCGCCACGGTGTTGGTGCCGGGCTGTCGCTGGATCGCCAACACGATCGAGCGCTCCCCGTCGTACCAGCTGGCCCGCTTGGTGTCCTGCACGCCGTCCAGCACCTTGCCCAGGTCGCCCAGGCGCACCGGCGCCCCGTCGCGATAGGCCACCACCAGCGCGGCGAAGTCCTTGGCGCCGGTGAGCTGGCCCTGGCTCTCCACCGAGTACGCCTTGTCGGTGCCCCACAGGATCCCGGTGGGGAGGTTGACATTGCCGTTCTGCACCGCCGTCGCCACCTCGTCGATCCCGATGCTGCGCGCCGCGAGCTGCTGGGGATCGAGCTGGATCCGCACCGCGTACTTCTGCGACCCGTAGACCTGCACCTGCGCCACCCCGTCCACCGTCGAGAGCCGCTGCGCCAGGTCGGTCTCGGCGTATTCGTCGAGCTGGGCCAGGGAGAGGGTCTTGGTGCGGAGTGCGTAGTACAGGATCGGCGAGCTCGAGGGATCCACCTTCCGGAAGCTGGGCGGCAGCATGTCCTGCGGCAGCGTCCGCTGGGCCTGGCTGATTGCCGCCTGCACGTCCTGCGCGGCCGCGTCGATGTTCCGGCTGAGCGCGAACTGCAGGGTGATCGAGGTGCTCCCCTGCGTGCTGGTCGAGGTCATCTCCTCGACGCCGGGAATGGTCGAGAAGGCCTTCTCCAGCGGGGTCGCGACCGACGAGGCCATGGTCTCCGGGCTCGCGCCCGAGAGATTCGCGCTCACCGAGATGGTGGGATAGTCGACCGCGGGCAGGTCGCTCACCGGCAGCTGCCGGTAGGCCACCAGGCCGAACAGCAGAATGCCGGCCATGACCAGCGTGGTCATGACCGGCCGGCGGATGAACAGCTCGGTGAAGCTCATGTCTCGTTCTCCCCGGCGGTGGTCGCCGTGGTCTTGATCTGCACCTTGGACCCCGGCCTGAGCCGGAGCTGGCCGTCGGTGACCACCCGGTCACCGGGCCGGATCTCACCGCCGGACAGCACCGAGAGGTCGCCCGCGGCGCGCGCCACGGTGACCGGCCGGGTGGCCGCGGTGCTGTCGGGCTGGATCACGAACACGAAATTGCCCTGCTGGCCCGAGACCACCGCCGTGGACGGGACCACCAGCGCGTTGGTGTCGGTATAGACCCGGAGGCGCACGTTCACAAACTCGCCCGGCCAGAGCACCCCCTCGCCGTTGGGAAACAGGCCCTTGAGCAGGATGGTCCCGGTGGCGGTATCCACCGCGTTGTCCACGAAGTTCAGCGTGCCTTCCACCGGCGTGCCGCCGCTCACCGGCGCGGCCCGCACGGCGAGCGTCTCACCCCGATGCCGCTGGATCAGCGGCAGATTGGAGGCAGGCACGGCGAACCGCGCCAGAATGGGACGGATCTGGTTGATGGTCACCAGCGAGGTCGCGTCGGTGCTCCGCACCAGGTTGCCCTCGCGCACCCGGAGACTGCCGGTCTTGCCGGCGATCGGCGCCCGGATCGTCGCGTACTGCAGGTTGAGCCGGGCCTGCTCCATCGCGGCCCGGCTCCCCGCGAGGTTCGCCGTCGCCGTCGCGGCGTCGGTGCGCACCTGCTCGAATTGCTGGGCCGTGACGTAGTCCTTGCTGGCCAGCTCGCTGTACCGATGGGTCTCGGCTTCGGCGTTCGCCGCCTGGGCCTTGTCCCGCGCCAGGGCGGCCTCGGCCTGGGCCAGCGCGGCCTGGAAGGGCCGGGGATCGATCTCGAAAAGGACCTGCCCCCGCGTCACCTCCTGGCCCTCCTTGAACGCGATCCGCACGATCGGGCCGCTCACCTGCGGCTGGACGGCCACGGTCTGGATCGGTTCCACCGTTCCGGTGGCCGCGAGCTCGAAGGGCACGTCCCTGCGCTCCGCGAGGGCCGCCGTGACCGGCACCGGCGGCTGGACCGGGGTCGGGTCCTTCCGGCAGGCCGGAAGCACGAGGGCGAGGGCAAGCAGGCCCCGGCGGGCAGTCAAACGAGTCATCGGGGCGTTTCCGTCGTGGTGGTGTCGGTCGAGAGCCGAAGGGGATGCTCGCCGCGGGTATCGAGCACACCCGCGTCGCGCGCCAGCTGGGCCAGCGAGACGCTCCAGGAGAGCCGGGCGTCCACCCGCTGCGCCCGGGCCGACGCCAGGGCGCTCTGCGCCGCGAGCAGGTCGAGCAGCGTGCCCACCCCGGCGCGATACCGCCCCAACGCGACTTCGCTCGCCTGCTCGGCGCTCGCGATCAGGTCCTGCGCCGTGCGCACCCGGCGGGTGGCGGTCTGCAGCGCGTAGTACGAGCTGAACACCTGGAACACGACCTGCTCGCGCAGCGATTTCGCCCGGGCGCCGGCCGCCTCGGCGTCGAAGCGCGCGCCGCGGACGTCGTACTGGCGGGAGAACCCGTTGAAGATCGGGATGGTCAGTCCGAGCGACAGGCTGTAGCTGTTGGCCCCGTCCGGAATGGTGGTGGCGTAGGTCCGGCCGGCGGTCGCGTCGAAGTTGAGCGACGGCAGCTGTGCGGAGCGGGCCTCGCCCACCGCCGCCTGGGCGGCTTCGGCCTGGGCCCGGGCCGCCGCGAGGTCGGGACGGTCCCGTAGCGCGGCGGCGATGATCGACTCTACGCTGTCGGCGAGCGGAGCGACCGGGACCAGCGCCGCGCTGATGTCCACGTCATAGGACAGGTTCGCGGGCAGGCCGAGGGCGAGCGCCAGGGCGCCGCGTGTGGTCTGCACCGTCCCTTCGGTGGTCTGCACGTTGAGCTGGGCCTGGCTCACCGCGGTCTTGGCCTGGAGAACGTCAGCGATGGTGGCCACGCCGACGCGCCGCCGCTCCTCCGCCGCCATCAGGTTGGTGTCGGCCTCGGCCAGGGTGGTCCGCTGAGCCTGGAGGAGCGCCCGGCTGGCCAGGTACTGGAAATAGGAGATCTGAATCTGGAGCACGACGTCCTGGATGGTGGCGTTCTGGGTGAAGCCGGCCGACAGCAGTTGTTGCCGCGCCCCCTCGACGCGGCCGCTCCGTCCGCCGAAATCGAACAGCAGGTAGGACAGAGTGACGCTCGGCGTGACCACCGACTGCTGGACCGCGGAGCGCCCCTGGCTCGCGGTGGTCTTGAGCCGCGCGGCGCTCACGTCGCCATCGACGCTGGGGAGCCAGGCGCCGCGCTCGGACCCGTACACCGCGGCGGCCGACTGCGCGTTGGCCCAGGCTTCCCGCGTGGCCGGATTGTTCCGCAGCCCCACCTCGACGATCTCCGCCAGGGAGAGCCGGCGGATACGCTCACCCAGATCGGGCGGCAAGACGGGCGTGGCCGCACTGTCCGCCCGCGCCAGATCGGCCGCGGCGGTGGGCGGCGGAGACCAGGGCACCTCGGGGGATGGAGAAGCCCCCGGAACCCCCGAGACCGACGGCGTTCCGACGCAGCCGGCCAACAGCAGCAGCGCCGCCGCGCCCGCGAGTCGATGTGTTGGTAGTTCCATCGGGCTCCCGCCGTAAACAGTGACCGCAACCGGGGATAATACATTCGGCCCCAGCCGGGCGTTGGCGCGAAAGCCCTGCTCAGGCGGGCTTCACCAGCCAGTCCATGGCGGCTTCGGCCACGTCGGGGGGGACCGCATGGCCGCCGTCGAACTCGAGGAACCGCACGTCGTAGCCCAGCCCCCGGAACTCGCGGGCGATCCGCCGTCCGCAGGTCTCGATCGGCAGGATCGTGTCCCTGGTTCCATGGGACACGAAGAACCGGGGCGAACCCCGACGAACGACGTCGGCGACGAAGCCCGGGGAGAACGCGACGACGCGGGAGAACAGATCGCCATTCGCGAGCCCCAGCGTCACCGCGTAGCTCGCGCCATCGGAGAACCCGCCGATGGCTACCCGGGCGGGATCGACGTTCTGACGCCGGAACACCTCCCCCAGTGCCCGGTCAACGAATTCGACATCGGGACCGAACCCGCCCAGCACGATATCCCAGGTATACGCTCGGCTGTCAGGCGCGAGCAGGACTAGACCGTGCACATCGGCCAGGTCCTGCAGGTCGCGGATGGCCCGCCTGCCGGTGCCGGTAGCGCCGTGGAGCACAAGGAGCAAAGGCGCGGGGCGGTCGGCGCCAAGTTTGGCCGGCCGATACACGACCCCGTCGCGCTCGGAGCCACTCAGGCCCAGACGAACGATGCCGCCGGCCGGGGGATCACGAGGAGAGCCCCGCGCCGGCCGCGCGGCGAATCGCCCGCCCGCGTGCGTCAACCGCAGCGCCGCGGGGTCGGTCACGGGCTCATCGCCGACCCGGCCAACGCAGGCCGAGCCTAGACCGGCCAGCAGTCCCGCGCCGACGAGCCGGAGCAGCTCTCGGCGCGGAAGTGGATGGGGGACCATGCGCTCCCTACGCGGGACGGCGGCGCGGGATCCACCGGTCTTCTCCTGAAGCTCGTCGATCTTCTGTGTCGTGTGGCCGACGGCCGCTTCCCGAAAGAAGCCCGAAGCACGCCACCGGGGCGAGTCTGGCCTGCTTGACGCCGGGGCTTGATGGGCGTGCAAGCCGGCCGGCAGCCGACGTCGTTCGGGCTGGCCTGCGGCACTCCACCCGTGGCTCGGGGGTGCACTCCTGTCACAGCCCGTCCTGACCCAGGGTCTCTCGAAGATGAGCGACAGCGATGCCGCCCTGGTCGCCCGCACGCTCGCCGGAGACCTCGACGCGTACGCCGCCCTCATGGCGCGATACCGCGACGCGTTCGGGCGCTACGCGCTGCACATGCTGGGGAATCGGGAAGACGCGCAGGAGGCGATGCAGGACAGCTTCGTCCGGGCCTACGGGGCGCTGGCGAGGTGTCGAGATCCGGAGCGCTTCGCCGCGTGGCTCTTCCGGATCGTGGTGAATCGCTGCCGCACGGCGCGGCGGCGGTTGTTGCGTCATCGCCGGTTCGACGCCGACCTGCCCCATGACGTGCCCTCGAACGGCGCCCGACCCGACGCCTTCGAGTGGCGGGACGAGATCGCTCGCGCGCTGTCGCGACTTCGGCCCCACTACCGCGAGGCCTTTCTGCTGCGTTACGTGGAGGAGCTGGACTACGGCGAAATGTCCCGGGTGACCGGGGTGAAGGAGCCGGCGCTGCGCATGCGGGTCAAGCGCGCCAGCGATCAGCTGCGGGACCTGCTGCGAGACCTCCATGCCGGCTGAGCCAGACGACGAGATCCGGGATCCTGCCCTGCGGCGCGCGATCGCCGAGCTGCGGCGACCGGTGTCGCTCGACGCCGACGTGGAGCGCCGCGCCCTGGCCCGGATCCGCGCCGCCG
>DATCWW010000001.1:0-2751 GCA_036566145.1 Gemmatimonadales bacterium | reverse complement strand
CGCGAGGTAGTTCATCTCGTTGCTGGCCTTCGAGCAGCTGAAGGTGCCGATGGCATCGCCACCGTACCGGGCCTTGGTGCGCTGGAATCCCTCCGCGGCGCGATCCAGGGCCTCCTCCCACGAGGCCTGGCGCAGCTCGCCCCCCTCGCGGACCAGCGGCTCGGTCAGACGGGTGTACTTCATGGCCATAAAACGATTCTCCTAACGAAAATCAGGCAACCGGGACATGGGCACCACACCCGGTCGTCGAAGCCTCGCCGACCGGCCGGGAACGGAGGGCTGAAAGCGCCTGCGGCAGTGCCTGTTCGTGCCCCAGAAAGAAGGTGATCCGGTACGGAAGTTATCGCCAATCTAGATCTTATATAGTCCGATAGACGCCATCTATCAAATCCCTATCTGTCCCGCGAGCCCTCCACGGACGACCAGTCCAGGCCCCCCAGCACATCCAGTAAGGCCGTCGCGGTCGGCTGCAGGGGATCCCGGTCGGAGACCACGACGCCCACCGTATGCGCTGCCGCCGGCCCCTCCAGCGGCAGGATCGCCACCGCTTCGACCCCGGAGAGGAGGGGCAGAAATCCGTGCGGCAGGACGCTCGACCAGTACCCCGACCGCACCAGCGCGCACAGGGTAAAGACCGAGTTGGTCTCCACCGCGGGCGCGACCGTGGCCCCGGCATCGGCGAAGTGGCCATTCACGATTCGCCGGTTCTGCATGTCGGGCGTGAGCAGGCAGAGCGGAAGCGAGGCGGCCTCCTTCCAGCTGACCCGGCGTTTGCTTGCCAGCGGGCCGCCGGCCGGCGTGACCAGGAGGTACTGCTCGCGATAGAGCGGAATGCCCCGCACTCGGGAGAGCGGCTCGTTGTCGAGGTAGGTGATCCCCGCCTCGAAGCGGAACTGGTCGAGCCCCGCCTGGATATCCACCGACGGATCCGCGATGACGGTCAGGCTGACCCCGGGGTACTTCTGCGCCAGCGGCGACGCCAGGGTCGGGATGGCCGGGAGAGCCGTGGGGACGACGCCGATCCGCAGCCGTCCCTGGAGCACCTGGCGCAGGCGGCTGGCCTCCTGTTCCAGGCTCTCCGCGTCCGCGGTGATGCGCTGGGCCCATGCCAGCACGCGCTCACCCGCCGCGGTCAGCCCCTCGAATCGCTGGCCCCGTTGCACCACCAGGAGGCCGAGCTGCTCCTCGAGCTGCTTGATGCCGGCGGACAGGGTCGGCTGCGTGACGCCGCACACCGATGCCGCCCGGGCGAAGTGTCGCTCGCGCGCGAGGGTGGTCAGGTACTGCAGGTGCTTGAGCAGCATCGTGTTCGGCAATCTTACCGGTCACACCCGCTTACTGGAGCTTCGCCAACTCGGCCCGCGCCGCCTCGACCCGTGGGCGCACCGCCGGCTCCGGATTCGATAGCAGCGCGAGATAGTGCCGGTATGCCGCTGTGGCGCCGGCCGTGTCGCCGGTGAGCGCCGCGAGGCGGCCCTCCTCGCGCAGGTGGGCGGCGAGGTAATCGCTCAGGTGGTAGGCGTACGATCGCCGCCTGACCGCCGCCAGCGCCGCCCGGACATCACCCTGCTGCTCGCGCAGGCGGGCGATCTCGAGGTTGGCGAAGTCCTCGAAGCCGCACGGACTGATCCCCACGAGCGACCGCACGTACGCCGGGCTCAGAGTGAAGGCGATCTCGGGCCCGCTCCGCTGGCCTCCGGGTCCGCTCCGGAGCAGCGCATCCAGCCGGTCGAGGGCCTCGCGCGCGCCCGGCGTGTGGGAGGCGGCCGCGAGCTTGGCCTCGAGCAGCACCGCGCACACGGTGTCCGTGGTGACCGCCGACGGGGCGTCCTCGGGCTTGCGGGTCCGGAGACGGGCGATCGCCTGCGACGCGCCGGCGGTCTCTCCATGGTTCAGCCGCCAGAGCGAGGCCACGCAGAGATCGGTCTGTCCGGCGGCGCGGGCCTCGCCCGCCGGCGGCGAACGCTCCGCCATCCGCGCCAGCTCCCGTGCCGCCGATGTCCCGCTCACGGTGTCCCCATCGCCGTACAAGGCGTCGAGCACCCGCTCATAGAGGGCCGCGTGCGGTCCGAACTCGGCGTCCTCCGCGGCGGCGGTGTCGGCCAGCGCGGCGGCGGGCCGGCCTCGATTCACGTAGTAGGCGTGCAGGTATGTCTTGCTACGCTGCCAGTCGGAGCTGCTTCCGCCCCTGGCACGGATGGCGATCGCCGCGGAGTCGGCGTCGTCGAGCGCCCGGCCGTCGAGCACGGGATAGTTCATGATGCGCCACAGGCTCTCGAGCGGCATCCGGCCATACTCCGCGCGGAGGGCGGCCAGGGTCCGCTCATCGTGCAACCCCTCGGCGATCCGCCAGCGGTAGAACCCCAGGAGGTCCCCGCTGGTGTCGCGCGCCAGGTACAGAGCCCCGAGCCGCCGCACGGCGGCGGAGTCGCCGTCCAGCACCGCCACCTCGACCAGATGACCGAGCGCGGAGGTGTTCGAGTCCAGCGCCACCGATCGCCGGAAGACGTCCGCCGCCCGCCGTCGGGGGGACGGGAGACCCAGGTAGGAGCCATGATGGAAATACACGTCGCCCAGCTCGTACCACCGCTCAGGCTGGTCCGGGGCCTGGTCGGCGGCCTGCTCCCAGGCCAGGAGATTCTGCACCAGCGTGGAGGTGGCCGGATACTTCGGGCCCACCTCGGCCAGGACGAGCGCCCGGTCGCGCGGGCTCAACCGGTCGCGGCCCGCCCACGCGCGCTCCAACCCGCG
>DATCWW010000411.1:0-2193 GCA_036566145.1 Gemmatimonadales bacterium | reverse complement strand
GCCCAGGGCCCGCGGACAATCCGCGGCCGCCACCGCGCAGCGCAGTCGCGGGGTCGATCCCCCGGCTCTGGAGCAGCGGCAGCGCCCCGAAGGCCAGCCCGGTGCTCACCGCCACGACTAGCGTGACCGCCAGCACGCCGCCATCGATCCGGACCTGGTCGAGGCGCGGGATGTCGGCCGGCGCCAGGCCCAGCAGCAGGTCGACTCCCCAGGTCGCGACGACGAGGCCGAGCGCGGCGCCCGCCAGGGCGACCAGCAGTCCCTCCGTCAGGAATTCACGCGCCAGCCGCAGATTGGATGCGCCGAGGGCCCGGCGCACCGCGAGGTCGCCGGCGCGCGCCCATGCCCGGGCAAGCAGCAGGTTCGCCACGTTGACGCAGGCCACGAGGAGCAGGAGTCCCACCGCGCCGAGCACCAGCCAGAGCGCGGGTCGCACCGCGCCGACCGTCACATCGATGGCCCGCTCCACCGCCATGCCGCGTCCGCGGTTGGCCTCGGGGAAATCGGCCTCGAGCCTGGCGGCCAGCGCCGCCACCTCCGCTCCCGCGCTCGCCACCGAAGCCCCCGGCGCGAGCCGGCCGAGCACCCGCACGTTGTGCAGGCTGCGCGGCTGCGAGGTGGGCCCGAGCTGAAGCGGGAGCCAGACCTGGCTTCCCTCCCCCGGCAGCTCGGCGGTACCGGGAGCGATCCCCAGCACCACGTACGGCTCGCCGTCGAGCTGGACCGTGCGTCCGACCACGCCCGGATCGCCGGCGAACCGCCGGCGCCAGACCCCTTCGCCCAGCAGCGCCACCCGCGGACCGCCCGGCTGGTCCTCCGCCGCGGCGAACACTCGTCCCCGGAGCGGCTCGACCCCGAGCAACCCGAAGTAGTCGGCGCTCACCGCGGTCACTACGACCTGCTCCGGCTCGCTCCCGTCGCCCGCGAGGGAGTACGGCCGGCTGGCGAAACCCGCGAGTCCGGCGAAGACAGGGGCGCGCGCGCGGAGGTCATAGTAGTCCGGGACCGAGAACGCCTCCCGGGTGGTGCCGCTGATCCGGTCGAACTCGGACAACAGCACCACCCGGTCGGGCGCCGGGAACGGCAGCGGCCGCAGGAGAACGCCGCGGACGATGCTGTAGAACGCGGTGTTGGCGCCGATCGCGAGCGCCAGGGTCAGCACCACCGCGACGAGCACGCCGCTTCGCCAGGGTGCGCCCATCATTCGCTCCTCAAGGCCTCTACCGGGTCGGTGCGGGTGGCGCGCAGCGCCGGCACCAGCGCGGCGATGCCGGCGACGCCAAGCAGGGCGAGCGCGGTGCCGGCATAGGTCAAGGGATCGGTCGGGGTGACCTGGAACAGCAGCCCGGCGAGGACCCGGCTCGCGGCCAGCGCGCCCGCGACGCCGAGGCCGACTCCGGCCGCCGCCAGCCACGCACCCTGACGCATCACCAGGCCCAGGATCTCGCGCGGGACGGCGCCCAGCGCGATGCGGATCCCGATCTCGCGGGTCCGCTGCACCACCAGATGCGCCATGACGCCGTACACGCCGACCGCGCCCAGCGTGAGCGCCAGGGCGGCGAACGCGGCGACCAGGATCATCGTGAGCCGCCGCTCGGCGGCCCAGTTCCCCATCGCCTGGTCCATCGTCTGGACATCCACCAGGGGCACGGCGGGGTCGAGTGCCGCCAGGGTGGCGCGCACGGGATTGGCGAGCGCGTTGGGATCCCCCGCGGCGCGGAGGACGATGCGCATGGTCCGCTGCGGCGTGCCGGTCCCGGCCGGGAACTGCGCGTGCGGGAGGTACATCTCCGGGCGCGGCTGCGCGGTGAGTCCCCGGTGGCGCACGTCGCCCACGATGCCGACCACGGTGCGCCAGACCGAGTCGACGCCTCCGCCACCAAGGAGGACCCGCTGCCCGATCGGATCCTGCCCCGGCCACGCCAGCCGCGCGAGCGTCCGGTTGACCACGACCACCTCGGTCGCGTCACTCCGGTCCTGCTCCTCGATGGCCCGACCCTGCAGAACCGGGATGCGGAGCGTCTCGAAGTATCCCGGCGTGAGCGCCTGCCAGTCCGCGGCGATCCGGTCGGCCGGCACCGGCGGGTTCGCGTGCCGTCCCTCGACGATGAAGGACCAGTCGCCGATCTCCAGGCGGCCGGTCATCGGCAGCGCGCGTACGGCAGCCGCCGACCGGACCCCGGGCAGCGCCTC
>DATCWW010000569.1:0-3408 GCA_036566145.1 Gemmatimonadales bacterium | reverse complement strand
GGACTCGACCACCAGGGTGTCCACCGGGCCCGAGGGCGCCTCGGGGTCGCGGATGATGGGCAGCCCCCGGCGCCCGATGTCGCCCGAGAAGACCAGCCGATGATTGGCGCCCTCGGTGATCCGCAGATCCATCGAGGCCGAACCCAGAATATGGCCGGCGTCCAGGAACTCGAGCGCGAGGTGCTTCCGCAGATGGGTGATCCGGCGATAGGGAACGCCCACGATCAGGTCCTGCACCGCCACGGCGTCGGCGATCCGGTACAGCGGCTCGCTCGCCTCCGTCGCCTTCCCCCGCTTCCGGAGGAACTCGTAATCCTTCTCCTGAATGTGGGCGGCGTCGGCGAGCATGACGGCGCAGAGATCGCGCGTCGCCGGTGTCGCGTAGATGGGCCCGTGGAAGCCATGCCGCACCAGGAGGGGGAGCCGTCCGGTGTGGTCGATGTGGGCGTGGCTCAATACCACCCCATCGAGCCGCCGCGGGTCGAAGGGAAGCGAGACGTTCAGCGCCTGCGCCTCGGCGCGATGGCCCTGGAAGAGTCCGGCATCGAGCACGAAGCGGGCGCCGGCGGCCTCCAGCAGGTGCATCGAGCCGGTCACCTGGCCGGCCGCCCCGAAGAACGAGAGCCGGATGGTCATTCCTTGCTCCGGGTCCCGAAGAGACGATCGCCGGCGTCGCCCAGGCCGGGCAGGATGTAGCCCTGCTCGTTGAGCTGGCGGTCGAGGGTGGCGGCGTAAATCGGCACGTCGGGATGGGCCTCGAGCATCGCCTGGACGCCCTCGGGGGCGGCCACCAGGCAGAGGAAGCGGATCCGGCGGGCGCCCGCGGACTTGAGCGCTCCCACGGCGGCTACCGCCGAGCCGCCGGTGGCGAGCATCGGGTCGAGCACGAAGAAATCGCGCTCCACCTCCGCCGCGGGAATCTTGAAGTAGTAGTCCACCGGCTTGAGCGTATCGTGATCGCGATAGAGCCCGATGTGGCCGACCCGGGCGGACGGGATGAGCTGGGCAATCCCCTCCACCATGCCGAGGCCGGCGCGGAGAATGGGCACCAGGGTGAGCTTCTTCCCCGCCACCTGGCGGCCGGTGGTTCGCTCCAGCGGGGTCTCGATCTCGACCGGCTGGGTCGGCAGGTCCTTGGTGGCCTCGTACGCCATCAGCATGGCCATCTCGCTCACCAGCTGCTTGAAGTCGCGCGTGCTGGTGTCCCGGTCGCGCAGGATGGAGAGCTTGTGCTGCACCAGCGGGTGGGTGAGCACCGTGAGATTGGGAAAGCTGGTGGCGGGCATGGCCTTCAATATGTGAGGGCGTCGCGAGCGGGATAAGGGCCGTGGCGCGGAGCCGCCGCTTACAACTGCAGGACGACGCTCCGGCAGACCAGCTCGTCGGCCGCGCACACGCTCGCGCGGAGGGTGCCCTCGGCTCGGCGGTGCGCGCCGGCCATCGAGGATGTCGGCGGCCGGGTGAAATAGGAGGAGTCGGGGGTCTGGTGGGGTGAGTCGAATCGCAGGACGGTCCCGTCGGGAAGCTCGAGGGCGGGTTTCACCCGGGCGTTGATGCGGATGCCGGGTGCCGCCACCAGGGTGAGCGTGGTGATCCCGGCCGAGTGCTCGCTTACAACGTGGAGGAGCGGCGCGGGCCCGGTGCCTTGGCGGCAGGCGCTCCCGGCGAGCGCCACGGCGGCGGCCAGGACCGACCATCTCACTCGGCCAGCAGCTCCTCGATGCGGTGCTGCCACAGTTGATAATTCCGATCGTTCAGGTGGAACTCACCCGCGCCTTCGTATCGGATGTTTCCCCGCTTGTCGATCAGGACGAAGCTGGGCCAGAACCGGATGCCATACAGATCCCAGGTGCGCCGGTCGTTGTCCTGCGCATTGGGGTAGCGGATGTGGTACTGCTCGAGCGCACGCTGCAGGTTGCCGCGGTCGTGCTCGCCGGCGTAGGGCGGGAACTCGGGCGTGTGGATGCCGATCAGGGTGAGACCGCGATCGCGGTATCGACGGTCGAAATCCACCAGCGACGGCACCGTGTTGGTGCAGTTGTAGCAGGTGAACACCCAGAAGTTCAGCAGCACCACTCGCCCGCGCAACTCACCCAGGGTCAGGGCGTGGTCGGCGTTGAGCCAGCTGGGGTTGTGCCACACCGGGGCCGGGCGGGCAGGGGCCGGGGCCACACTGCCGACACCGACGGCGCCGAGGGCGGCGAGAAGAGGAAGAGATGCGCGGAACACGAAGGCCTCGGAGGCAGGGACACTGGCAGAACGCCGTGGAGCCGCCGGCGGATCTCCAGGCGGCCGGGGTCCGCTGCCAGACGCAATCCGACGGCGCTACAGGGCGGCGGGAGCCCCTGTCCTGAGCTGGTACAGCATTCTCCGATACGACTTGTGCCTCCTGAAGTGGGCACCGTCGCGCTTGCCGCCGAAGTGCTTGCTCTCCAGGCGAGCGATCTTTGTCCTCCACTTCCAGCGCACGAACTTCATCACCCGCGGGTAGGACGCGTCGAGCCGGGCGAGGATCAGCCCGTAGGCGGGGCCGATCGCCTCGGCATAGGCCCGGCTCAGGAGATCGAACGTCGGCGCAATGTTCGCCGTCATGTCGGTGTCCTTGAGCTGGGTGAATCTCGAGGCGGCGAGCAACGCGCGATACCGGCGCAGATCCTGGCCGCCGCCGATCGGGCTCTTCTCGTCGGCAGGGATCCTGAAGATGTCGGAAATCAGGATGTAGCCGCCGGGCCGGAGCGCGGATTCCGCCTTGGCCAGCGCCTGCTCCGCCTTCATGAAGAGGAAGCTCTCGCTGAAGAGGATCAGGTCGTAGGTCCGGTCCAGGGGGACGGTCTCGAACTTGGACTCGAAGACCCGGGCCCGGTTTCCCAGCACCCGGCGCGCCTCCGTGGTCAGCCAGGCGTTGGGCGAGACGCAATCGACCTCGTAGCCGCGGTCGAGCAGCTTGCGGGCCGTGTTTCCCGCTCCGCATCCCACGTCGAGAATCGAGCGCACATCGGCGGGGATGTCGGCGATCAGCTCGTCGGTGTAGCGGGCCTGGGCCTGAGGCAGGTTCTGGGGCGTGAGCTCGAGGTCGTCGGTCCAGTAGCCGTAATGGAGGTCCTGCATGTCGAAGGCGAAGCGCCCGACGACGAGGCCGAGGGCCAGCCCGAATTCGGGCGAGCGGAGGGCCGGCTGCCGAAGCGCCGCGGTTGCAGGGTTCACTGGGGCCGTCATGGGCTTGGGATGGTGAGGGAGGGGGAAGGGTACACCGCCGCCGCAGGGAGTTGTAGAGCCAGGCAGGGGCCAAATCCCTTGGCTCGCTTCGGCGGCCCTCGTATATTCCGCCCCCGCGGCCAGGTAGCTCAGTTGGTAGAGCAGCGGACTGAAAATCCGCGTGTCGGGGGTTCGATTCCCTCTCTGGCCATC
>DATCWW010000404.1:0-2689 GCA_036566145.1 Gemmatimonadales bacterium | reverse complement strand
GCCGAGTACGGCGTGGCCGAGGGCGTGGACGTGGTGGCGGTCTTCGGCGGCGACGGCACCACGATGCAGGCGGCCGCGGCCCTGGTGGGGACCGAGGTGGCGCTGGGGGTCATTCCGGGAGGCACCGGCAACCTGCTCGCGGGGAACCTCCGGATTCCCGCCTCGCCGGCGCGCGCCGCGCGGGCGCTGGTCGCGGGGCGTCCCCGTCCGTTCGACCTCGGGCGGATGGAGCGGACCGGCGGCGCCCAGTACTTCGCCGTGGCCTGCGGCGCGGGCTACGACGCCCGGGTCATGGCCGCGACGCTCTCGGAGCACAAGCGGCGCTGGGGAATGGTGGCCTACGCGGCCACGACGCTCCGGCTCATCGGCGGCATCCGGAGCGCGACCCACGTCATCACGATCGACGGCGTGGAGTACGACGCCCACGCCGCCATGGTGCTGGTGGCCAACTGCGGCGAGGTGATCCCGCCCTTCGTGAAGCTCGGGGCCGGAATCCGCCCCGACGACGGGCTGCTCGACGTGGTCGTAGTGCGCGCCAACGGCTTCGGCCAGAGCGTGCGGGCCGTGTGGGACCTTCTCCGCGATGCCCCCACCATCGAGGGGATCGAGACCTTCGTGGGCTATGCCCGCGGCCGGGAGATCCGGGTGGAGGCCGAGCCGGTCGAGCCGGTGCAGCTCGACGGAGAGCCGGGAGGCGAGACCCCCTTCACCGTCAATGTCGTGCCGGGGGCGATCCGTATCATGCTGCCGTAGGCCATGGCGCGTCGGGCGGGACTGTTTAATTTCTAGGGGGCGGTTCATCCCGTCGCGCTTCACGCAATACCCCCGCGAGGCACCAGCATGGCCGGATCCGTTCTCCTCATCGATGACGATGTCGACGTGCTGCGCAGCATCGGGAATTACTTCGAGCGGCTCGGCTATGAGGTCACCCGGGAGCTGAGCGGCGAGGCCGGCCTCGCCACCTTCGACCGGATCCGCCCCGAGGTCGTGATCCTGGACCTCCGGCTCCCGGGAATGGACGGCATGGAAGTGCTGGAGAACCTGCGCCAGCGCGACGCCGCCGTCATCCTCCTCACCGGCGAAGTGGACGTGCCCACCGCGGTGCGTGCCATGCAGCTCGGCGCCGAGAACTTCCTGACCAAGCCGGTGGACATGGAGCACCTCGCCGCCGCGACGGCGCGGGTGGCCGACAAGGCGAGGCTCCGCCGGGTCAACGAGGCGCTGCTGGTGCAGAGCTCTCCCGACCACGGTCTGGATTCGCTGGGCACGTCCAGCATGATGCAGGACTTCGCCCACCAGGTCGGCCTCCTGGCCCAGAGCGAGCGGACCACCGTGCTGCTCACCGGCGAGAGCGGGACCGGCAAGGGGTGGGTCGCCCGGATGATCCACGACCTGAGCCCCCGGGCCAAGGCGCCCTTCGTCGAAGTGAACTGCGCCGGCCTCAACGCCACCTTCCTCGACTCCGAGCTCTTCGGGCACGAGAAGGGCGCCTTTACGGACGCCAAGGACCGCAAGCAGGGGCTGTTCGAGATCGCGGACCGCGGGACCATCTTCCTCGACGAGATCGGCGACCTCGCCCCCGAGCTCCAGCCCAAGCTGCTCAAGGTGCTGGAGACCAAGACCTTCCGCCGGCTGGGCGGGACGCGCGAGATCACCGTGGACGTCCGGCTCATCGCGGCGACCAACAAGAACCTGCAGCTGGAGGTCGAGGACACCCGCTTCCGGGAAGACCTCTACTACCGGCTCAGCGTCATGCCGCTCACCCTGCCGGCGGTGCGCGATCGCTCGCGCGAGGACCGGCTCTCGCTGATCACCCGCCTGATGAGCGACCTCCAGGCCGAGCTCGCCGACGGCCCGACCACGCCCTCGGCGGAGGTGCTGGAGCGGCTGCTGGCCTACCCCTGGCCCGGCAACGTGCGGGAGATGCGCAACGTCCTCGAGCGCGCCCTGATCCTCGGCCGGGGGCAGCCCGCCATGAGCGTCGAGCATCTCCCCGGGGAGTTCCGCGCCCGCCCCGGCGTCGGCGACCGGCGCCACACACCGCTCAGCCTGGAAGACCTCGAGCGGCAGCACATCGAGCGCACCCTCAAGCACCACACCGGCAACCGGACCCGGGCGGCGATCGAGCTCGGGATCTCGCGTGCGACGTTGATCAACAAGATCAAGCGGTACAACCTCACGGCGTGACGGCGATGGCCGAGATCCACGAACACGACGGGATGTCGTGCCGCTCCTGCGGCCGGGAGGAGCGGGCGTCCGAGGGCTATCCCTGCGCCCGCTGCGGGACGTTCATCTGCCTGATCTGCTCCTTCCGCGGGGTCACCCTGTGCCAGGACTGCCAGGCGCGGGAAGCCGGCGGCGCCCCGCCGCAGGATGACAGCAAAGGATGAGATGCGGGTGAGCGCCGGTCACGTTGCGGCCCGAGCGGCGCTGGTCCCGCTCCAGGCCGAGCGCTCGCTCCGCGCCGAGCTGGTGAGCCAGCTGGTGTTGGGCGAGACCGCCGTGGTCGAGGAGGCGTCCGGGGAGTGGCGGCGGGTTCGGTGCGACCTCGACGGATACCTCGGGTGGGTGCACACCGGCTATCTGGTCGAGCTCGCGCCTGATGCGGCCGCCGCCTGGCGCAGCGACGCCGCCGGCTGGAGCCTCGGCGCCGTGGCGCGGATCGGCGCCGACCTGGTGCGGCTTCCGT
>DATCWW010000548.1:0-16003 GCA_036566145.1 Gemmatimonadales bacterium | reverse complement strand
CCGCGCGCGGCCAGCCGCTGAGCCAGCACCGTCGCGGCCGGTGCGCGGAGCGCGAGGAAGCCGCCGACCTCCTCCAGGGGGGTCGCGCGGTCGCGCTGCACCGCGGAGGGATCCAGATCGAGCGCGTCGAACGCGGCGGCGAGCAGGCCGATCTGATGCTGGCTCACCCGGCGCAGCAGCTCGGGTGTGAGCCCCTGCTCGCGAAAGAAGCGGAAGACCGCGGAGGCCCGGTAGTGACTCGCCGGATCGTAGGTGGCTCCGGCGAACCGGTCGCCGCCGGCGCCGTAGGCGACCCGCTCCGGATGCGCCCGATCGGTGAGCGCCGTGAACTCGCTGTACCAGCCGGTGATCACCGGCCGGAGGGCGCAGCCGGGCGGGAGCCGGAGGAACGCGTTTCCCTCACCCAGCTGGCAGTACTTGTAGCCGCCGCCCACGACGAACGCGTCCACCAGATCCATCTCGGCCAGGGAGACCGGCACCACGTTGAGCGCGTGATAGGCATCCACCAGCAGCGCGGTCCCGTGGCGCCGGCAGCTCCGGGCCACCCGGTCCAGTCCTCGGGCGATCCGCCCGCTGTCGAAGAACACGAGGGAGACCAGCGCCGCGGCGGTTCGATCGTCCACCGCCGCCGCCAGCCGCTCCGCCACGGACTCGAGCGGCGTCTCCGGCACCCGCACCACGTCGAGCCCTTCCTCCGCGAGCCGGTCGAGCTGGCGGCGGATGGTGTGGAACTCGCCGTCGGTGGTGACCAGCTTCGGCCGGGCGCGGAGCGGGAGCGCGGACAGCAGTCGCGTGACCAGCTCGTGCGTGTTGGGCGCCAGCGCGATGCCGTCCCCCGGGTCGCCGAGCAGGCGGGCGAACCCCTGCCGGACTTCCTCCGCCCGGGCGAACGCGCGGTCCCACTTCTCGTCCACCAGCTCGGCCGCGTCGAGCCACGCCTCCGCCTGGGCCTCGAACCCGACGTCGGGCCAGGCCTGGTGCGAATGGCCGGTGAAGAGCAGCCGGTCCGCTACCCCGAAGCGCCGGTAGTGCGCCGCGAGGGGATTGGGGGAGGCGGTGAGCGACGGGAGGTCCACTACAGCTCGGTGCGAATGGCCCAGAGATCGGGGAAGAGCGGCTGGTTGAGCGTGGTCGTGAGGTACTCGGCGCCCGCGCTGCCACCGGTGCCGCGCCGGGTCCCGATGGTGCGCTGGACCATCTTCACGTGCCGGTAGCGCCATTCCATCAGACCCTCGTCGAGATCCACCAGCCGCTCGGACAGCTCGGCGAGCGCGGGGTGGTGGCGATACACCTCGATCAACGCCGTCCGGAGCCCGGGGGAGCCTTCGACCTTGCGGGTGACGTCCCGCTCGAGATCCTCGGCCGGGACGGCGATGCCGTTCATGGCCAGATGGCGAAGGAAGGCATCCCACAGCGTCGGCGCGGCGAGACGGGCCTTGAGACGCCGCGTCGCCGGGCTCTCGGTGGGATACCGCTCGAGGGCCCGCGGCTGCTTCCAGCCGAGGACGAACTCCAGCTCGCGGAACTGGGCCGACTGGAAGCCGCTCCCGGACTCGAGGCGGTCGCGGAAGCTCAGGAACTCGAGCGGCGTCATGGTCTCCAGGATGTCGAGCTGGGCCACCATGACCTTGAGGATGGTGAGCACGCGCTTGAGCGTGTGACCCGCGCGGATGCCCTGGTTCCGGGACAGCAGCTCCTGCAGGTAGTCGATCTCGTGCAGGATCTCCTTGAACCACAGCTCGTACACCTGGTGGATGACGATAAAGAGCATCTCATCGTGCTCCGGCGCCCGGGAGAGCGGGTGCTGGAGCGCGAGCAGCTCGTCGAGCTTGAGATAGTCGCCGTAGGTAGGCATCGCGGGAGCGTAGCGGCGCGCTTCGGCCGGCGGAAGGGGCGGATAGGAGTGCTAGTCGTCCCGGAGAGGGATGTCGCGGAGAGCGCGAACCGCCTGGATCAGGTCTACTCGCGTGCCGGGCCCGGCCGTCGTGAGCTCGCGAAGCCGGCGGGCCCGGACCCGATTCTCCCGTCGCGGCGTCTGCAGCCGGATGCTCATCCCGCAGGCCATGCGCACCGCCTGGACCAGCGACCCCGGGCTGAACGGCTTGGGCAGAATGGGAAGCCGGCGATCGTGGCTCACCCCGCTCAGGAAGCCCGTGATGCCCAACACCGGGAGGCCGGGGTGGAAGACGCTCACGACCTCGGCCAGCTCTCGGCCGCTCACCCGGGGCATGTTGAGGTCGGTGACGACCAGATCGAGCCGGCCCTCGCGCTCGCCGATGAGCTGGAGGGCGGCCTGGCCGTCGCCGGCTTCCAGCACCTCCCAGCCGTCCGCCTCGAGCACCCGTCGGGCGATCCAGCGCACCTTCTCCTCGTCGTCCACCAGCAGGACGACCCCGCGCTTGCGGCCATTGGGCGTCCGGAGAGGACTGGACGGATCGGTGGTGCCCATGGAATCACCGGGCTGTAGAGAGAGGGGGAAGCGATCCGAATATTCGCCCCCTCCAACTATCGCGCAAGTGACCGCGTGGGGCTTGCTTGGCCTGTTACGGGGGTGTAGTATCCCGCTCCCCGGAGCAGCCCCGGGCGATTAGCTCAGCTGGTTAGAGCGCGCGCCTCACATGCGCGAGGTCGGGGGTTCAAGTCCCTCATCGCCCATTGTCGGACCCGTCGGCCCTCCCCCGGCCGTCGGCGGTCTTGCCAGACCGCCAAGTGGGCGCGACCTTAACCCGCGCCTGGGACGGCCGTTCCGGCCGCCCCGGATCTCATCATCCACACGCGAAGGTGGTCCGTTGACCCTTTCGGGGCTCGATGTCGATTCGGCCGTGATTACCCTGTCCCACCGAGTCGCGGGGGACTTGCTCACCTACGCCGGGTCTGAAGGGCACCCGGACTTTCCCTGTCTCTCCTCCAGCCACAATCCCTCGAGCTGCGTTCCGGTCACCGACTTCTCGCCCTGGCTGGGCGAGCGGGTGCGGCTGCACGACGTCGAGGCGGTGGGTGACTTTCTCTGGCGGATCCGGCAGGCCAACCCCGGCGTCGGCGAGAGCGAGGACGAGCTGCGGACGCGCTATCAAGCCCTGGCGCGCGCCATCCTCGAGGCCCCGATCGAGCGCACCCTCCGGCCCGCCGGCCCGCTCGCGATGCGCGAGCTCCGGATCGCGCTGATCCTGCTCGCCGCGCACGAGGGGTTCACCGGGTTCATCATGACCGGGGACGCGCCCGAGTTCGTCGCCTCGGCGCTGGCGCCTCACGGCTTCGAGCTGGTGGATTCGGCGGCCTTGATGGCCACCCGCAACGCCTTCGTCATGCGGATGGCCGGAGAGATGAGCTACTGGTCCACCTGGCCCGCCTTGCAGGGGGGCACCCTCCGCAGCATGACCCCGCCAGGGACGCCCGAGCTGCAGGCCGTGCTCGACCGGCTCCGCCAGCTGCCGCTGGTGGTGCGCGCACACGCGGTGGACGCCCTGCAGCATTTCAGCGCCGACGTCACCGCGCCGCGAACACTCGCCAGCCTGAGTCGCTACGAGGTCCGTAAGCGAGGCCTCAACCTGACCGAGTCGATCCGGCTGATCCGGGAGAGCGGCCTCGTCGCGCCCGCGAGCGATGCCGCCGCCTGGCTCTCGGGGTGGACCCGGCGCGACCTGCTCGGTTTCCTCACCCAATGCGGCGTGGGCCCGCGCAACTCGTGGTCCAAGGAGCGGCTCGCCGAGGTGGCCGTGGCCGAGTGCGGCGACGAGGTGCTGCAGCGGATGACGGCGTCGGGCGCGGTGCAGCTCGCGCCCGAGCTCGCCGAAGGCGCGCGCCAGCTCCGGCACTACATGCGGCGGGTGCGGGAGACCTGGCGGGTGTGGCTGGGGTTCGGGACGGGGGTGGACGGGTAAGGTTTTTCTAGATCACCCCACCCCGTCGCAGCCGGCCGAGCTGGTCGAACCGCTCTTCATGCACCGCCAGTACTTCCTCCGGCGACACCGTCGCCACCCCGGGTTTCCCGACCTCGACCCCCGCGGCATAGTTGGCCAGCTGGGCCGCCTCGCGCACCGAGGCCCCCGCCGCGAGCGCCGTCCCGAGCCAGGCGGTGACGGTGTCGCCGGCGCCGGAGACGTCGTACACTTCGCGCGCGATGCTGGGGATCCGGAGCGCGCCGCCGTCCTTGGTCACCAGCAGCATGCCGTCGGATCCCAGCGTCACCAGCAGGTTGTCGGTCTTGAGGCGGGTCAGCACCTCGGGCAGCGCGTTGCGGTCCTGGAGGTCCACCGCCGCGCCCAGCGCCGACTCCAGCTCGCGGCGGTTGGGCTTGAACACGGTGGCCCCGGCATACTCGAAGAACTGGCGATATTTGGGGTCCACCACGACGGGAATCCCCCGCCGCCGGGCGACCTCCATGACCGCCGCGATCAACGCGGGCGGCAGCGCGCCCTTGTTGTAGTCCTCGAGCAGGAGAGCGTCCGCGTCGGCCAACGCCTCGCGGGCGGCCTTGATCATTCGGGCCAGCTCGGGGCCCTCGAGCAGGCTGTCGACCTCGTCGTCGATCCGCACGATCTGCTGCGACCGGGCGATGATCCGGGTCTTCGAGGTGGTCGGGCGGCCCGCGATCGGGACCACGAACCGGTCTTCCAGCCTCGCGATGGCGAGGTTCTGCCGGATCGCGGCGCCGTCGGTGTCGTCGCCCACCACGCCGACGAGCAGGCAGGTGGCGCCCATCGCCGAGACGTTGGCGGCGACGTTGGCCGCGCCGCCCAGGGCCGAATGGCGTTCGCGGATGGTGACCACCGGGACCGGCGCCTCCGGGGAGAGCCGCTCGGTCTCGCCCACCAGATACCGGTCGATCATGATGTCGCCCACCACGACGACCCGGCTCCCCTTCATCCGGCCGATGAGCTGCAGCACGCGATCGCGGGGCAGGGGAGGCAGCGCGGTCATCGGAGCGTTCCCCCGCGACTCACGCCCAGCGTGGCCTGGAGCCGGCCCTCGAAGCGGTTCACCGTGCGGCCCTCCTGGTGATCGGCATTGACGACGTGATGCACCCCGGCGCTGGCGCGAAGGTCGAGCGGGCCCTGCCGGCCGCTCACGCCCACCGCCGCCCGGTAGGTGCGCTCCACCACGCCGATGAAGAGCTGCGGGATGTCGCCGGCTTCCGCCGGGGTGGCGGGAAACGGATCGGTGATCTCGCCCTCACCCTGGCGCAGCACGGTCAGCTCGGGGGTCAGCAGCCACCGGGTCCCCACCGGCATGGTGGCGAGGGCGGAGAGCTGGTCCATGTCGGCGAAGTTGCGGCCGAGTCCCACGCCGGCGTCGGTAAAGCTCTCGAAGGGACTCAGCGTGCGGAAGGCGAGGCTCGAGGCCTGAGTGTAGAACGCGCGCCAGCCGAGCCTGCTGCCGAGCGGGCCCGACGCCGCGAGGGTGAAGGCCCAGCGGTTGGGATAGCGGTCGCCGCCGCCGGTATTCTCGTACTGGAGATCGTCGAGCGCGAGCTGGCCTTCCAGCGTGAGCGCGCGGGAGGCCCGCCACTGGGCGTCGAGCCCGAACATGATGTTGCCATCCGCGCCCAGGCCGTACTGATTGGCCAGCAGCAGGAGGGAAAGCGGGTTCCGGAACCGGGAGTCGAATTCGCGGTCCTCGCCGGCCAGCACGCTCGTCTCCCAGAGCGCCAGGCTCAGCCGCCGGCTCGGTCGCACCGTGAGCCGGTGGGCGAAGAAGTAGCGGTGGACCCTGAGGCCGAGCGAATCCCGCTCGTCGGTCAACTGGCGCGCCACGCTCTGCAGCCGGACCGTCTCGACGCCGACGTCGAAGCCCGCCTCGACCGAGTTGTACGAGTAGTCGCTGAGCGGAATGCCGGTGATTCCCGCCGGCCCCCAGTTGCGGTCCATCTGGCCGTAGAAGACGCTGCCGTACTTGAACTGGGCGCTGCCGTACGCCTCCACCATGCGCCAGGCGAGCTCGAGATCGGTCCGGCCCGGCCACTCCGGGTCGTCCGGCAGCCTCGGCTCGGCGGCGGGCCGGCTCACCAGGACGATCGGGCCCATGGTCGCTTCGCCGGTGAAGTCCGCGTAGGGACGAACGCCGTCGGGCCCAAGCGGATGAAGCACGTCACGCCGGATGTGGCTGAAGGCCTGGGCTCCGCCTCGCGCGGCCAGGCGCCAGCGGTCGCCCGCCGGGACCTCGAACGCTTCGCGGAGGGATCGAATGAGGCCGCTCGCCGGTGCGCCGGTGGTATCGGCCGCGGCGAGGACGCGCGCCGCGTCGGCCCACCGGAACGGGCGGACCTGCGGTGAGGGGTCGGCCACGTCGCCCCGCGCGATCAGGTGCTCGAGGAGCGGCAGCCGGGGATCGTCCAGCGGCACGTAAGGAGAGCCCTGGGCGGCCGAGCGCGCGGGCACGAGCACGCCGCAGACGAGTGCGGCGGCGCGAAGGACGCGAGCGGGGGCGGGCATGGGCGGGAAAGGTAATCGTGGGAGGGATGGAGGCACGGAGGCATTGCGGCTCCGAGCACCCTGTTGGCTATTTCCGAGCCGCCCGTATTTTCCGATCGTGCGCGCACGACGCGGATCCGTTCCCGCAGCCTCGACGAGGTAGACTGGATGGCGAAACAAGACAGTCTCGACCCGCAAACCCGGGACCTGGTCCGCTTCGCGGCGGCCATCGCGCAGGGCTACGAGCCGGAGCTGCGCGAGCGGGTGGGGCCGCTGCGCTCCAGCCAGGTTCCGGTCGGCTGGGTCGAGGAGCTGCTGCTGCAATCGGTGCTGATGGTCGGGTATCCGCGGGCGCTCATCGCCTTCGGCGTCTGGCGCAAGTTCAGCGGCGTACCGGCCCCCGAGTCGGACGAGGGGCAGAACTACGCCCAGGTCGCCGAGTGGACCGGGCGGGGAGAAGAGGTGTGCGCCAGGGTCTACGGCGAGAACTACCGCAAGCTGCGCGAGAGCGTTCGGGCCCTGCATCCGGCCATCGACGCCTGGATGATCACCGAGGGCTACGGCCGCACCATGGGCCGGCCGGGTCTCGACCTGCAGCGGCGCGAGCTCTGCACGGTGGCCCAGACGGCGGTGCTGGAAGCGCCCAAACAGCTCCACTCGCACCTGCGGGGCGCGCTCAACGCGGGCGCCTCGTTCGGGCAAATCGAGGGTGTGTTGTCCATCGTCAATCCGCTGCTCTCCTTCGACCAGTGGAAAAAGATCAAGGAGCTGTGGCGGACCGTTCGCGAAGGGTGGGCGCCGGGCAACTGATGTTCATTGATCGCGCGGTCGTGCGGGTCACCGCCGGCACAGGCGGCTCGGGCGCGTCCTCGTTCGCCCGCTTCAAGTACAAGCCCAAGGGCGGCCCCGATGGCGGCGACGGGGGCCGGGGCGGCAGCATCTTCGTCCGGGGCGACGCCAACCTGGCCACCCTGCTCGACTATCGGTACCGCACCACCTGGAAAGCCGACCGCGGCGAGCACGGCAAGGGCAAGACCCAGACCGGCGCCTCCGCCGAGGACGTCTACCTTCCCGTGCCGCCCGGCACCGAAGTGCGCGATGCGGACTCGGGCGCTCCGCTCGGCGAGGTGCTTCGTCCCGGCGATACGGTGCGGGTGGCCCGAGGCGGCCGAGGCGGGCGGGGCAACGCGCGTTTCGCCACCAGCACTCACCAGGCCCCGCGCGAGTGGGAGCCGGGCGAAGAAGGTGAAGACCGCCGGATCGAGTTCGTGCTCAAGCTCATCGCCGATGTCGGGCTCGTGGGTGAGCCCAACGCCGGCAAGAGCACGCTCCTCAGCGTCATCTCGGCGGCCCGGCCCAAGATCGCGGATTATCCCTTCACCACGCTCGAGCCCAACCTCGGTGTCAGCGCGCTTCCGGGGCACCGGAGCTTCGTGGTGGCCGACATCCCCGGCATTATCGAAGGGGCGCATGCCGGCAAGGGCCTGGGGCTCCGCTTCCTGCAGCACGTGGAGCGGACCCGGGTCCTCGCCTTCCTGGTTCCGCTCGACGCGCCCGACCCCGAGCAGGTTTACCGGAGCCTGCGCCAGGAGGTAGCCCTCTACAGCACCGCACTCGCGGCCAAGCCGCACATCGTGCTGCTCACCAAACGGGATCTCCTCCCCCCCGGCCATCCGTTGCCCATCGTCGCCGCCCCGGAAGCCGCGGGGGTGTTGAGCGTGTCCAGCGCGGCCGGCACCGGCCTGGACGAGCTCAAGGAGTTCCTCTGGAAGTTTGTCGAAACCGCCAAGGCTGAGGATGCGCCGGTCGAGGCCTGGCGACACGAGGACGAGAGCTAGGTGGACCGCGAGCGGGCCGCGTGGGTGGCGCTCGCCCTCACGCCCGGCGTCGGTCCCAGCAGGCTGCACGCCCTGGTTCAGGCCTGTCACTCTCCGCTCGGCGCCATTTCGGCGCCGTTCGAGTTTTTGCGCACCGTGCCGGGGCTCACCACGGCCGCGGCGACCGCACTCGCCGGCGCCACCCTGGCGCAGGGCGAGGATGCGCTGGAGCGCACTGAACGCCTGGGCGGCCAGGTGCTGGTGCCGGACGATCCGGCCTATCCCGAGTCCTTCCGCACCATCGCGGAGCCGCCGGCCGTCATCTTTCTGCTCGGCCGGGCCGAGCTGTTGGGGCGTCCGGCCGTCGCCGTGGTCGGGAGCCGCGATCACACACCCTACGGCGCGGAGGTGGCGCGCACCGTCGCCTGGCGGAGCGCGGCGGCCGGCGTGGTCGTCGTGAGCGGGATGGCCCGCGGTCTCGACGCCGTCGCCCATCACGCGGCGCTCGACGCGGGCGGCGGCAGCATCGGGGTGCTGGGCAACGGTCTGGGCGTCGTCTACCCGAGCGCCAATCGCCGGCTCTACGAGGCCATGGCTGAGCGGGGCCTGCTCCTGACCGAGTTTGCGCCCGGCGAGCGGCCCCACGCGGGCAGCTTCCCTCGGCGTAACCGGCTGATCAGCGCGCTGGCTCGGGTCACGGTGGTAGTCGAGGCGGCCCTCGGATCGGGCGCGCTGATCACCGCGGATGCCGCGCTGGACCAAGGGCGGGAGGTCATGGCTGTTCCCGGCCCGATCACCAGCCCTCAGTCGGCCGGGGCCAACCGGCTGATTCGTGACGGCGCCACGCCGCTGCTCGAACCGGAAGACCTGCTGGCCCACTATCGGGACGTCCAGCCCTCGGGCCCTGCACCGACGCCGCCTCCGGCTTTCGCTCCGTTGCCCGATTCCCTGGCCGATCCGGAATACGCCGTCGCCTTGCTGCTCGGCGCCGACACCGCGAGCGTGGACGAGCTGCACCTGCGCTCCGGTCGCCCCGCCGGCGCGGTGCTGGCGGCCCTGTCGTCGCTCGAGGTGCTCGGCCTGGTCGAGCGCCGTGCGGGGGGCCGCTTCCGCAGGGTCTAGGATTAGCGCCTCGATCGGGGACTAGATTCCCCGGCGTGCACCTCTACATCCACGTCCCCTTCTGCGCGCGCCGCTGCAGCTACTGCGACTTCGCCATCGCGGTGCGCCGGGATGTGCCTTCAGATCGCTTCGCCGAGCTGGTGCTTCGGGAGTGGGCGGGGTGGCAGTCCCATCCGGTGTGGGGCCGCTCGCCCCGGGTCAGCACGCTGTACTTCGGCGGAGGGACGCCGTCGCGCCTGGCCCCCGAGGCCATCGCCCGCATCATCGAACAAGTCTGGAGCGACCGCGGCCTGGACCGCGGTGCCGAAATCACGCTCGAGGCCAACCCGGACGATGTCACCGCCGCCGCGGTGGAGGCCTGGCGTGCGGGCGGGGTGAACCGTGTCTCTCTCGGGGCGCAGTCGTTCGACCCGGGCGTCCTGCGCTGGATGCATCGTACCCATGACGCGCGTCAGATCGGTCGGGCGGTGGAGCTCATCCGCGCCGGCGGCATCGGCGAGCTCTCCCTCGACCTCATCTTCGGGCTCCCCGGCATACTCGACCGGGACTGGGACGCCGATCTGGATCACGCGCTCGCACTCCAGCCCGACCATCTCTCCCTCTACGGTCTCACCATCGAAGCCCGCACGCCGCTTGCCCGGTGGGCGGCGCGCGGTGCGGTCACACCGGTGGACGACGAACGTTACGCCGCCGAGTTCGTGGCGGCGCATCAGCGGCTCGAAGGCGCGGGCTTCGACCACTACGAAGTGTCGAACTACGGCCGGGGCGGCCGGCGGGCCCGTCACAACTCGGCGTACTGGCGGAGGGCTCCCTACATCGGGCTGGGGCCCTCGGCCCACAGCGCGATGGACGACCAGCGACAATGGAACCAGCGGGAATGGGCGGCGTACGAGCGCCGGCTGGAGGACGGGTCTCCGGTGGTCGAAGGCGAGGAGCGCTTGAGTCCCCAGGAGGTCCGCCTGGAGGAGCTTTACCTCGGTCTCCGGACCGCCGACGGACTGCCCGCCGTACGCGTACCGGCCGAGACCACCGGACGCTGGACCGCCTCAGGCTGGGCCACGGTGTCCGACGGGCGGCTTCGGCTCACTCCGGAGGGCTGGCTCCGGCTGGATGCGCTCGTCGCGTCCGTCAGTGGGTAGCCGCGGCCATTTCCCGGCAGGTCTGCGCGCAGGCTCGGCAGATCTCGGCGCATGCGGCCATGTGCGGGTCCTCGCCCAGCTTGTCGCACTCGTCGGCGCAGCGCTCGCAGACCGCGGCGCACGCCGCGCAGAGGTGACCGTGCAGCTCGGACCCGCGCACCATGAAGTTGGCGCTGGTCTGGCAGATCTCGGCGCAATCCAGGAGGAGGCGGATGTGGGCTTCGGGCCCCTGATGCGCTCCGCCTTCACCGCGGAAGTGCCGGGCGGCCGTCTCCAGGCAGAGCCGGTGGCAGCGGGTACAGTTCTCGATGCACTGCTCGATATCATGGGTCGTGGCGGTCGGCATGCGCCCTCCGGTCGAAGAAGTTGGGGCGGAATCGGCTGATCAGTGAGCAGCGTAGCCGAGTGTCCGAACCCGGGATGCGACCGGGGTCACACCGCTAGCCGGTGTTGTCCAAGTCGTTACATTTCTTCGTCATGCCAGCACCGGATCAGCTGAGCGAGCGGGAGCTGCGGGTCCTCGAGGCGGTGGTGCAGACCTACATCGAGACCGCGGAGCCGGCCGGGAGCCAGACCATTGCCCGCCGGTTCGGGCTCGGTGTGTCTCCGGCCACCATCCGGAACACGATGAGCGAGCTGGAAGACAAGGGATATCTCTTTCATCCCCATACCTCAGCCGGGCGGATTCCGACCGATCGGGCCTACCGCGTCTATGTCAACGCGATCATGCGTCTCGCGCCGCCCAGCTCGGAGGCGCAGCAGGCGCTCCGGAGCGAGCTGGCCGGCTCCCGGATTGCGGTGGACGAAATTCTCCGGCGCGCCGCCCAGGTACTCGGCGTGTTGACGCAGGAGCTGGGCGTGGCCGTGGCGCCGGCGCTGGACGAGCTGGTGCTGGAGCGACTGGAGCTGGTCCCCGTCACCCCCGAGCGACTGCTCCTGGTATTCAACCTCCGGAGCGGGGTGGTGCGAACCATCTTCGTGGAGGTTCCGGCCCGCACGATGTCGACCCCGGTGGCGGAGGTCGCCCGGATCCTCAACGAGCGTCTCGGCGGGCTCACCCTCCGCCGGATCCGGGAGACGGTGAGCGAGCGCCTTCGCGACGCGGGAGCCGCGGAGGGGCGGGAGCTGCTCAACATTTTCATCGCCGAAGGCGAGGAGATCTTCGGCCTGGACGGCGACGGGGGTGAAGTGGTGCTGGGGAGTGCCCAGATGCTCGCCGAGCAGCCGGAGTTCGCCTCCAATACCCGGATGCGGGAGCTGCTCCGGCTCACCGAGCGGCGGGAGCTGCTGCAGGAGGCGCTCGCGATTCGCCGCCGCCACGGACTGTCGGTCACCATCGGTGCGGAGAATCCCGACGCCCGGCTCACCGAGTTCACCCTGGTGACCTCGTCCTACGAGGCTGGCGGCGTGCGGGGGGTGATCGGCGTGATGGGGCCGACCCGGATGGCCTACGACAAGATCATCGGGCTGGTGGAGCACACCAGCCGCATGGTGGAAGGATTGCTGGAGTGAGCGAATTCTACGCGCTGCTGGGCGTTACTCGCGAGGCGACCGAGGCCGACATCAAGAAGGCCTATCGGAAGCTCGCGATGGAGTACCATCCCGACCGCAATCCGGCGCCCGAAGCCGAGGCCCGGTTCAAGGAGATCACCGAGGCCTACGAGGTCCTCCGCGACCCGCAGAAGCGCTCGGCCTACGATCGCTTCGGCAAGGCCGGCGTCGGTGGCGGGGGCGGCTTCGACTACCATCATGTCGACCTTTCCGAGGCGCTGAACATCTTCATGCGCGACTTCGGGGGGCTGAGCGGCCTCGAGTCGCTCTTCGGCGGCGGGCGGGGCCGGCAGGACCATCGGCGGGGCCAGGACGTACGGGTGACTCTCAAGCTCACCCTGACCGAGGTCGCCACCGGGGTCAAGAAGTCGGTCCGGCTCAAGACCCTGGAGCGCTGCACGGTGTGCGACGGCAGCGGGGCCAAGGCCGGCACCAGGCCCACCGCGTGCACCACCTGCGGCGGCTCGGGAGAGGTGCGCCGGGCGGCCCGGAGCGTGTTCGGCCAGTTCGTGTCGGTCTCGCCCTGCCCGACCTGCGCCGGCGAGGGCACCGTGATCGCGAATCCGTGTGAGGTCTGCCGCGGTGAGGGACGGATTCGGGGCGACCGCACGGTCTCCGTGGACATCCCGGCGGGCGTCGCCTCCAATAACTACCTGACGCTGCGCGGACAGGGCGCGGTGGGCCCGCGCAACGGCCCCAGCGGCGATCTCCTGGTGATGCTCGACATCAAGGACGACGAACGGTTCGAGCGCCAGGGCGACGACCTGTACCACGACTTCCTGCTCTCGTTCTCCCAGGCGGCGCTGGGCGGGACGTTCACCGTGCCCACACCCTACGGCGAGGAAGAGGTGAAGATACCGGCCGGCACCCAGACCGAGACGCTGCTCCGCCTTCGCGGCCGGGGACTGCCCGTGCTGGGGCAGAGCGGCAAGGGCGATCTGCTCATTCGGGTGCACGTCTGGACACCGGAGCGGCTGAGCTCGGAACAGGAGCGGCTGTTCAAGGAGCTGGCCACGACCGAAGGGGAGCCGCCCAAGCGCTCGCCCGGCTTCTGGTCGAAGCTCAAGGAAGCGCTCGGCGCATGAGCTGGTGGGCCATCGACGTGCGGACCACGCCGTCCCGCCGGGAATGGCTCAGTGCCTGGCTGGTGGCGCGCACCGGTCAGGCCGTGGAGGAGCGGGAGGACGGTACGCTCGTGACGTTCGCGCCGGACGAGGGAGCGGCCGACGCCCTGATCGCCGAGCTGGGCGAGGCGGCGGGAGAGCCGGCCGCGGCGGAGCGGCGGCCGCTGGAGACGGTGGACTGGACCACGCAGTGGCGCGACGGTCTGGGCGCCCGCCGGTTCGGCCGGCTGGTGGTGGTGCCGTCCTGGGTCGCGGAGCCGAGCGATTTCTCGGCGATGGTGGTTCTGGATCCCGAAACGGCGTTCGGCAGCGGGGAGCATGGGTCCACCCGCTCGGCGCTCGTCCTGCTCGAGCGGTGGGTGCAGCCGGGCGATCGGGTGCTCGACCTCGGCAGCGGGAGCGGCATCCTCGCGATCGCGGCCGTGAAGTTGGGCGCGGCCCGGGCGGTCGGGATCGAGACCGACCCCGAAGCCAACGTGGTCGCGGTGCGGAACGCGTTTCGGAACGAGGTGCGGGACCAGGTCGAGTTCCTCGATGGCGACGCGGGGGACCTGGCGCCCCTCCTCGGCCCCGCCGACCTCCTGCTCTCCAACATCCTCCGCAGCGTCAACGCCCAGCTCCTGCCGGCGATCGTGCGCAGCCTGCGTCCCGGCGGGGTGGCCATCTTTGCCGGGATGGAGCAGGCGGAGGCGCCGCTCTTCCGGCCGCTGCTCGCGCCGGCGGGCCTGAGCGTCGTGGACGAGCAGCGCGATACGGGCTGGTGGTCGGTGGCCGCCCGGCGGGAGTGATGCGGGTGCTGCTCCCCGCCGGTGTCGCCGACGAAGGCGCGCGGTACCGGGTCAGCGAGGAGGAGGGCCACCATCTGCGCGTGCGCCGGGCGGCGGAAGGGGAGCTGGTGGAGCTCCGCGACGGCGGCGGGCTGGTGGGGACGGGCCGCCTGGCCCTGGTGGGCGGCGCCTGGGAAGTCGAGGTGGTGCAGGCGAGGCGTGAGGCCAGACCCGCGCCGCTCACGCTCGCGGTCGGCGCGGGCGACCGGGAGCGGTTTGGCTGGCTGGTGGAAAAGGCGGTGGAGCTCGGGGTGGCCCGGGTGGTGCCGTTGGAGACGGAGCGGACCGCCGGGGTGGCGAGCAAGCTGCGACCGACCCAGATCGCCAAACTGCGGCGCCTTGCTGTGGAGGCGCTCAAGCAGTGTGGAGCGGCCTGGGCCGCCGACATCGCCGACCCGATGACGATCGAAGAGTTCATCCGGAAGGCGCCCGAGGGGACGCGCTGGCTCGCCGATGCGGCCGGCGATCCCGTCCCGGACCTCCTGGACGCCGAGCCGGTGACGGTAGTCGTCGGCCCCGAGGGCGGGCTCACCGCGGGCGAGGGCGACCGACTCCGGGCCGCTGGCTACCGCCCGATGACGCTGGGCCCGTTCACCCTGCGATTCGAGACGGCGGCGGTCGCGGCCGCGGCCATCGTCGCCGCCGCGCGACAGCGAGGGATGCATGGCTGACTGCCTGTTCTGCAAGATCGTGGCGGGCGAGATCCCCGCGGCGATCGTCAAGCGCACGGACGACGCGGTGGCATTCCGGGACATCGACCCCCGTGCCCCGATCCATGTCCTGGTGATCCCCACCCGACACGTTCCCGCGGTGCGCGACGCCCGCGGCGCCGAGAGCGAGCGTGCCCTCGGCCGTACACTGGCGTTCGCCGCCGAGGTGGCCGGGGAGCTGGGACTGGATGCCGGGGGCTATCGCATCGTGACGAACACGGGTAAGGATGCGGGGCAGAGTGTGGATCACCTGCACTTCCACGTGCTCGGGGGGCGGAAGTTCAGTTGGCCTCCGGGATAGCCCGGGTGCCCTTCCTCCATGATCTGGCCCCGCACCCTAGCGCCCCGGCGCACTCCCCTCTAAATTCCTGCCCCGATACCATTTACGCCCATCCGGGCCGAGAGGGGTGATACACTGCATGCCGGAAGTCATCATCCACGATGACGAGAGCTTCGAGCGGGCGCTCAAGCGCTTCAAGAAGAAGTGCGAGAAGGCCGGGATCCTGTCGGATCTTCGCAAGCACCGCCACTTCGAGAAGCCGAGCGAGAAGCGGAAGCGGAAGATGAACGCCGCGGTCCGCAAGAACCGCCGAGGCCCCCGTGTCCCCCGGGGGTAACGTCGCCGAGGCCTTGCGGGCGGCCATGAATGCCGCCCGCAAGGCCCAGAATAAGGATCGAACGCTGGTGCTGGGCACCATTCTCGCCAACCTGCGGAACCGCGAGATCGACCTCAGGCGGCCCGCCACCGACGAGGAGACGGTCGAAGTCCTGCGAAAGGGCATCAAGATCCGCCGTGAGGCGGTCGAGCAGTACACCACTGCCAGCCGGGCCGACCTGGCGGCCGTGGAGCAGGCCCAGATCGCGGTGCTGGAGGAATTCCTTCCGCCCGCGGTCGATCCGGAAGAGATTCGTGCCGCGGTCCGCGCCGCGATCGCGGGCGGCGCCAAGGAGTTGGGGAAGGTGATGGGCCAGGTGCTGCCCAAGTACAAGGGACGGGTGGACGGCAAAGTGGTCAACCAGATCGTCCGCGAGGAGCTGCAGGCAGGGTGACGGGGATGGCGGAACGTGATGACATAGACGGGGTGCCGGCCCACGATCAGGCCGGCACCCCGTCGCCTTTGCCGGACGAGGCATCCGCTGAAGCCCTCGAGACCATCGAGCTGGCCGAGGTGATCGAGCGGATCGCCGCGCTGGCCGCCGGCCCGCTCGGCGCCGCGCGGGTACGCCGCCGCCGGCCCACCGAGGACCTCGCCTGGATTCGCGAGGAGCTCGCCCGGGTGGGCGAGACGGCCGGCCTCTTTCG
>DATCWW010000546.1:0-2014 GCA_036566145.1 Gemmatimonadales bacterium | reverse complement strand
CACGAGCACGCCAAGTGGGTCGGGCGCTGTGAGGGGTGTGGGGCGTGGAACGCCGTGGCCGAGGAGCCCGTCCTCGAGCGGAAGGCCGCGCGGGCGCAGGGGCGCAGGGGCGCAGGAGCGCAGCGGGCTGACGCCCCGGCGCCCCTGCGCCTGCGCGACGTCGCCACGACGCCACTCACCCGCTGGGTCACCGGTCTGCCGGAGTTCGATTTCGTGCTGGGCGGCGGCATCGTGCCGGGCTCCATGATCCTGATCGGCGGCGAGCCCGGCATCGGCAAGTCGACGCTGCTGCTTCAGGCCGCCGCGCGGCTGGAGGCGGCCGGGCGCACCGTCCTCTACGCCAGCGGCGAGGAATCCCCCGACCAGCTCCGCCTTCGCGCCGATCGCCTGAGCGAGGATGCCGGCGCGGTCCACGTCCTGGGCGAAACCCGCCTCGAGGCCATCGTCGGCGCCGCCGCGGCCGCCCGCGCCGACGTCGTGGTCATCGACTCGATCCAGACCGTCTACACCGACACGCTCGAGAGCGCGCCCGGCAACGTCGGCCAGGTTCGCGAGTGCTCCGGCCAGCTGATGCGCTTCGCCAAGGAGTCGGGCACCGCGGTCGTGGTGGTCGGGCATGTCACCAAGGGGGGCGGGATCGCCGGCCCCAAGACCCTCGAGCACATCGTGGACACCGTGCTCTACTTCGAGGGCGAGGTCACCCTCGATTACCGGCTACTCCGCACCACCAAGAACCGGTTCGGCTCGGTGGACGAGCTCGGCGTGTTCTCCATGACCGAGCAGGGCCTGGTCCCGGTGCCCAATCCCTCGGCGGTATTCCTGGCCGCTCGCGCGGACGGCATCAGCGGCAGCGCGGTCACCGCACTGATGGAAGGAACGCGCCCGGTGCTGGTCGAGGTGCAGGCGCTCGCGGCCAAGTCCGGTTACGGCACTCCGCAGCGGGTGGCCACCGGGCTCGACCCCAGGCGCCTCGCCGTTCTCCTCGCCGTCCTGGAGCGGCGGGCGCAGACCTCGTTCGCCGACCTGGACGTGTTCGTCCAGGTCACGGCCGGTGTGCGGTTGACCGAGCCCGGCGCCGACCTGGCCGTGGCCGCGGCACTCCTCTCCAGCCTCTACAACCGCCCGGCGCCAGCGGATGTCATCTTCCTCGGCGAGATCGGCCTCGGCGGCGAGATCCGTCCCAGCGGCGCCGCCGAGCGGCGCCTCGCCGAGGCCGCCCGGCTCGGCTTCCGCCGGGTCTTCGGCAGCGCCCGCGGCATGGTCCAGGTGCCGGGGGTCGCGCTCGTCGGCCTGGAGCACGTGGAGCAGCTGGTCCGGGCACTTGCCGCGTGACGTCGGGGTGATCGTCGTCGCCGCCGGCCGCAGCACTCGGCTGGTCGGCGGAGCGGCCAAGCAGTACCGGCCGGTCGCGGGCGTGCCCCTGGTTCTCCGCGCGGTGCGGCCGTTCGCGGCTCATCCGGAGGTCGCCCACCTGGTGCTCGTCCTTCCCCCCGACGACGCCGCCAACCCGCCCGCCTTTCTGGCCCCGCACCAGGGGTCGGCGCTCACGCTGGTCGCCGGGGGGGCGGAGCGGGCGGACTCGGTGGCCGCCGGCCTCGCCGCGGTTCGCCCCGAATGCCGCGTGGTCCTGGTGCACGACGGGGCCCGACCCTTCCCGGCTCGCTCGGTGATCGACGCGGTGATCGCCTACGCCCGCGCGGGGGAGGGCGCGATCGCGGCCCTTCCCGTCACCGACACCATCAAGGAAGCGGTTGCCGCCGACCCGACGCGCATCGGTGCCACCGTGCCGAGGTCCCGCCTCTGGCGGGCCCAGACACCGCAGGGGTTTCCCCGCGAGCTGCTGGAGCGCGCGTACGCGGAGGCGGGTGCGCGCGCGTCCGAGGCCACCGACGAGTCCGCGCTGGTCGAGGCGTGCGGCGGAACCGTCCGGCTGGTCCCCGACACCCTCCGGAACCTCAAGGTCACCACCCCGGAGGATCTGGCGCTGGCCGAGCGGCTGGCGGAGCCGGAGCCG
>DATCWW010000528.1:0-10438 GCA_036566145.1 Gemmatimonadales bacterium | reverse complement strand
CACGCCGAGCACGCCGGAGACCAGACCCAGGCCGAGCAGGGTCCAGCCCCACCAGGCCGGCACCACGCCGAGGAGGCTCATCACCCGGAGCAGCCCGTAGATCCCGGTCTTGAGCATGACCCCGGAGAGCAGGGCGGAGACATGGGAGGGTGCCGCCGCATGGGCCCCGGGGAGCCAGACGTGAAGGGGGACCATCCCCGCCTTCATCCCGAACCCCACCAGCGCCAGCAGCAGGATCACCGCGCCGCCCCAGGGCAGGCCGGCGCTCGCCAGGCCGAGCGAACGGAAGGTCAGATCGGCCCCGGGTGCGCGCCAGGCGAGGAACATGGCGAAGAGCGCCAGAGTGCCGACGTGGGTGAGGATCAGGTAGACCAGACCGGCCCTCGCGACCTCAGCCCGCTCGCCCTCGTACACGATGAGGAAGTACGCGCTGACCGCCATCAGCTCCCAGGCCATGAGAAATGGGACCGCCGCGCGGGTGAGCACCACGCCCATCATCCCGGCCAGGAGGACGGCGAACCCCAAGTGCGCCGCCGCCACCGGGCGGTGGGATCGCTCCGCGCCGAGGTAGCTGACGCCGTAGGCCGCGGAGGCGGCGCCCACCAGGGCGATGAGGAGAAGAAACCAGGCGGAGAGGGGATCGAGCCCGATGACCCATGCGCCGCCGGGGACAAACGGCTGCCAGGTACGCATCGGCGGCGCGTGGCCCAGGAGCGTGGCCGCGGCGGGCACCGCCGCGAGCGTGCAGCCCACCACGACCAGGGTCCGGAAAAGGGCGTCCGCCGCTCGGGGGGTGCGGTGCCAGAGGGCCGCCGCGCCGCCGCCGCCGAGGATGAGCCCGACGCCCCAGGCGAGCAGGGATGTCAACGGCTCGCCTCCTGGGTCGATCGCTCGAGTTCGCGGATCCGGCCCAGGATGCGATCGTCCGGGGCCCGATCAGCCAGGAGCCGCCGGAGCGTGGGGTCCCGAAGCACATGGCCGAGTTCAGCCAGCGCTCGGAGGTGGACGGGGATCCCGGGGGCCACGACCACGAAGAGCGCGTGCACCGGCTTCCCGTCGATGGCCTCGAAGTCCACCGGGCGATCGAGCAGGAACAGGCTCACGAACGGCCGCTTGACGTGGAGCAGAATCGGATTGCGGACATGCGGAATCGCGATGCCGTCGCCGATGCCGGTCGATCCCATCGCCTCCCGCGCCTCGAGCACGGTCAGCAGAAACTCGCGCTCGACCTCGGGCGGCAGCGGGAGACCGGCGACGATACCCGCGAGGACCGCCGACTTCTCACCACGGGAGGCATCCCCCCGATGGATGCCTCCGCGCTCAAGGAGCTCGGACAGCGGCGGGGTGTGGTCGGGAGCGCGTCGTGCGTCCTCCAGCAGTCGGCGGGATACCGGCACGCCATGCGCGACGGCCCACTCCCAGACCTCGATGGCGTTGAGATGCAGCCGCTCGTCGGCCCGATGCACCGGCAGCTCCCGATCGGCGATCCACCGCCGGACAGTCTGATCGTCGACCCCGAAGTACGTCGCGGCCTGGCGGACGGTGAGCTGCATGAACGCCTAACCCTCCGCCTCGGCCTGGCGGCGAAACAGCGTCCGCTCGCGGGAGCGAAGGAGATCGATGACTTCGCCGGGCGTTCGGGCCGCGCGCAGTCCGCTCAACAGCCTCGGCTCGCGGCAGAGGCGCGCGGCCTTCGCTAGAAGCGTCAGGTGAGTCTGGGCGTCCGGGGCGAGCAGAAGGAAGAGCAGGTCGGTGGGGGTACCGTCGATCGCCCCGAAATCGGCCGGCTGCGACAGGCGACCCAGCGCGACGAGAGGCGATTGGATCGGTGTGCGGGGTTCCCAGCGCGGGGTGTGGAGGAAGGCCACGCCATCGACGGTCGCCGTGCTCGCGAGCTGCTCCCGCTCCTGGATTCGCGACGCTAGGGCATTCCCGTCCACCGTCTCCGGGTAGGTGACGGAGGCGACGAACTCCCTGATCACGTCCCGAGGTGATCCCGACGAGAGCCGGATCAGGGCGTTCTCGGGACGGATCAGCTCGCCGAGCGGGGCCATGGAGGGAGGGCCTTCCTGCTCCAGTCGGCGCAGGTCGGTGGTATGCATGCGAGACACCCGCATGTCGAGCCAGTAGTCGATCTCGGACATCCGGAATCGCCACTGGCCGCCGATCTTGCGGCCGGGCAGCTCGCCCCGCTGCAACAGGCGGTAGAGGGTCCGTTCGGACAACTGCAGGCGGTCGGCCACCTGCTTGAGCGTGAGCAGATCCGGCAGGGAGACGGGTCCTGATCTGAAACCAACGTCAAGCTATGACGCTACGCCATATCCTGTCAATCTCTGCCATCAGGGCCCAGCGACGGACGGAGGCCGCCGGCCGGCGCGGATGGGCGCTTGGTCCCGAAGCGGACCGTCCCTACCATTGACCCGGCATGATCATCGAGGTATCGGTCGGCCTGGAGGCGTTCCTGATCCGTCACGGCCCCCTCGCGGTCGTGGCCGGGGCCGCGCTGGAAGGCGACATGACCCTCATCTTGGCGGGGGTCATCGCCCATCTCGGCATCTTCTCCTTTCCCACCGCGATCGCCGCAGGGGCGCTGGGCACCTACATCGCCGATCTGTTCTGGTTCCTGGTCGGGAAATGGCGCGGCCCCGCGCTCCGGAATACCCGGCTCTACGGGCATGTCGGGCCCAAGGTGGAGCGGTGGGCCCGCCGGTTCGGGCCGATTCAACTAGTGGCCAGTCGGTTCATCTATGGTACCCGTATCGCGAGCATGGTCTTTTGGGGCCTCACCCGGCTCCCGCTGATCCGGTTCCTGCTCATCGACCTGGCCGGGTCGATCCTGGGGGCGCTGGTCTTCGGCGCCCTCGGCTGGGTATTGAGCGGCAGCATCACCGTCCTGGTCGGCCATATCCGACGGGTCGAGCTGGTGCTGTTGGTCGCCCTGATCATCGGCGGGGGGATCGTGCTGTGGCTTCGGCGGGCGGTCGAGGCGGAGGCGGGGGAAGAGTAGCGTCGCCGCAACGCGCAACATCTTGCCGTGCTTGCTTGTCCGCTGTGGGCAGGCGACTTTTACGCATGGATCCCGACCTCCTGCTCGCGGACCTTCTTGCCGGCCGCACCCCGGCCCTGGCGCGGGCGATTTCGGTGGTCGAGAACGGCCGCCCCGGCTTCGAGCGACTGCTGGCCGGGGCGCATCCCTCCCTGGGCCGCGCCCGCCGCATCGGTATGACCGGACCACCGGGGGCCGGCAAGTCCACGCTGGTGGAGCGCCTCGTCGCCGCCTATCGGGCCGAGGGGCTCAAGGTCGGGGTCGTCGCCGTGGATCCCACCAGCCCCTTCACCGGCGGCGCCCTGCTGGGCGACCGCATCCGCATGGAATCCATCGCCCTCGACCAGGGCGTCTATATCCGGAGCATGGCCAGCCGCGGCTCGCTCGGCGGGCTCGCCACGACCACCCGGGAAGTGTGTGATCTGCTCGACGCCGCCGGGTTCGACCGGATCGTGGTGGAGACGGTCGGTGTGGGCCAGAGCGAGCTCGACGTCGCCCGCATGGCCGACACCACCGTCCTGGTCCTGGTCCCCGAATCGGGCGACGGCATCCAGACCCTCAAGTCCGGCGTCATGGAAGCGGCCGATCTCTTCGTGGTCAACAAGGCGGACCGCCCCGGGGCGGACAAACTGCGGCAGGAGATCGAGGTGACGTTGGGAATCCGTCGAGGGACAGCTTTCCGGAATGTGCCCGCACATCACGGATACCGGGCGCAGGGGCGCAAGGGCGCAGGGGCGCAGGGCGGAGCGGGCGACGGTAGCGGGGCCGGCGCACCTCTGCGCCCCAGCGCCCCCGCGCCTCTCCGTCCCGCGGGGTGGGACCCGCCTGTCGTGCTCACCGTAGCCGCCAAAGGTGAGGGGGTGGAAGGGCTGGTCTCCGGTCTCGAGTCCCACCACCAATGGCTCGCCGACTCGGGCACCCTCGCCGATCGCCGGCGGGCCCGGCTGCTGCAGCGGACGCGGGAGGTGGTGGACCGCGCCACTCGCCGGTGGGTCTGGGACGAGACTCGCGCGGAGGCGCTCATCGCCGAACGGCTGGACGAGGTGGTGCTGGGGCGGCTGAGCCCCTACGACGTAGCCGCAGAGGTGCTCGACGGGCTCAAACAGGGTGCGCGCATATGACGATCTGGGAAACCGAGCCGAACGCCGAGGTGGCCGCCAGGCTGGCGGCGCAGGAGCGCGAGCTGGTCCGACTCCGTGAGGAGGTGGAGCGCTGGCGCCGGGCGGCGGGCGCCCAGCCGGTGCGCAGCGACGTCGAGTTCACCTCCGTCTCCGGGCGCGCGGTCGAGCCGGTCTACACCCCGCTCGACATCGCCTCGGCCGCGGAGCTGCCGGGCGAGTTCCCCTTCACCCGCGGCATTCACCCCACCATGTACCGCGGCCGGCTCTGGACCATGCGTCAGTTCGCCGGGTTCGGCACCGCCGAAGATACCAACGCGCGCTACAAGTTCCTGCTGGAGCGGGGACAGACCGGGCTCTCGGTCGCGTTCGATTTCCCCACCCTCATGGGCTACGACTCCGACCATCCCCGGAGCGAGGGCGAAGTCGGGAAGTGCGGCGTCGCGGTCTCCAGCCTGGCCGACATGGAGACGCTGTTCAGCGGTATCCCGCTCGACCAGGTCTCCACCTCGATGACGATCAACGGCCCGGCCGCGATGCTGTTCTGCTTCTACGTCGCGGCTGCCGAGCGCCAGGGCATCCCCATTCACCAGCTCCAGGGGACGATCCAGAACGACATTCTCAAGGAGTACATGGCGCAGCACGCCTGGATCTATCCGGCGGAGCCGGCGCTCAAGATCATCGTGGACCTGTTCGAGTGGGCGTCCGAGCACACCCCCAAGTGGAACACCATCTCGATCTCGGGCTACCACATCCGCGAGGCGGGCGCCACCGCCGCCCAGGAGCTGGCCTTCACCCTGGCCAACGGCTTCTGCTACGTGGAACACGGCGCGGCCCGGGGACTCGACATCGACGCCTTCGCGCCGCGGCTCAGCTTCTTCTGGGACGTGCACAACGACTTCTTCGAGGAGATCGCGAAGATGCGCGCGGCCCGGCGGATCTGGGCCCGCCACCTGCGCGAGCGCTACGGCGCGCGCGACCCGCGGAGCTGGAAGATGCGCTTCCACTGCCAGACCGCGGGCGTGACCCTCACCGCGCAGCAGCCCCACAACAACGTGGTCCGGGTGGCCTACCAGGCGCTGGCGGCGGTGCTGGGCGGCACCCAGTCGCTCCACACCAACGCGCTGGACGAGACGCTGGCGCTGCCCACCGAGGAATCGGTGAGGATCGCGCTCCGGACCCAGCAGATCCTGGCCTACGAGACCGGTGTCCCCAACGTGGTGGACCCGCTCGGCGGCTCGTACTACGTGGAGGCGCTCACCGACGGGATGGAGCGCGAGGCCGAAGGGCTCTTCGCCGAGATCGAGGCGCAGGGCGGGGTGGTGCGCGCGATCGAGACGGGCTGGTTCCAGCGGCAGATCGCCCATGCGTCCATGCGGTTCCAGGCCGAGGTCGAGCAGGGCCGCCGGACCGTGGTGGGCGTCAACGACTTCGTGGAGGAGGCGGAGGCGCCGGTCGAGATCCTGAAGGTGGGGAACGAGGCCGAGCAGACCCAGCGGCGCCGCATGGCCCGGGTGCGGGCCGAGCGCGACACCGGTCTGGTGGAGCAGCGCCTCGCCGCCCTGCGCAGCGCGGCCGCCGAGGATCGGAACATCATACCGGCCATGCTGGACTGTGCCCGTGCCTACTGCACGCTGTACGAGATCCGGCATGTGCTCGAGGAGATTTATGGCAACTATCGCGAGCCGGTCTTCTTCTGACCGGGTGCGCGGCATCACCGCCGAGCGGGCGGCGCCGGGCCGGGGCCGAGCCAAGGGGAACATCCCCTCGGTCGCGGAGGGGCTGCAGCGGCTGAGCCGGGTGGAGGCGGGGCCGCACCGGGTGGTGAGCTGCTATCTCAAGCTGGAGCCGCGCGACCGAAGCCGGAACAAGTATCTCATCAAGCTGAAGAACCGGGTGCGAGAAGTGGTCGCGGCGTTGCCTCGGCTCGGACTGCCCCGGTCGGTGCAGATGGAGGTCGAGCGCGACCTCGAGCGGCTGCAGGCCTACTTCGCCACGCCCGCCAACCTGCCGGACACCCAGGGGGTCGCGGTCTTCGCGTCCGGACCGCTCGGGCTGTTCGAGGTGCTGCCGCTGCCGGTGGTGTACCGCTCCCGGCTGGCGGTGGACGCCACGCCGCTGGTGCGGGAGCTCGCGTCGGTGGAGGACGAGTTCGGCCGGCTCCTGACCGTGGTGCTCGACCGGACCAGCGCGCGGTTCTTCGAAGTGACCGCCTTCGCCACCCAGGAGCTGAACGGCCTCCGCGCCGACAGCACCCGGGGCAAGCGCTTCCACGGCGATCAGAATGGTCCCGGCTGGGGCGAGCACACCTACAACAATCGCATCCGGGAGGAAAAGCAGCGGCATCTCGACGCCATCGCGCGCCAGCTCTTCGCCATCGACCGGGCCAACCCGGCGCACGGCATCGTCGTGGCCGCGCCGGGGCAGGAGGCCGGGGCATTGGAGCCGTTCCTCCACAATTATCTGGTGGAGCGGCTGCTCGGCACCGCGCGGCTCAATCCCAAGGACACCACGCCCGCGGCCGTTCACGGGGCAACCCTGGCGGTGCGGGAAGCCTGGGAGCGCGCTTCCGAGCGGAACCTGGTGCACGAGATGAACGAGGCGGTGGGAGGCGGGTGGGCCGTGAACGGCATGACCGCGACGCTGCGGGCGCTCGCCCGGGGCCAGGCCCGTGCCCTGCTGGTCCACGCCGACGCCGGTGAGCCCGGCTTCCGCTGCTCCGCTTCGGGGCGGCTCGCCCTGACCGAGCGCGACTGCCGGGGCGAGGGCGAACCGATCCCCGTGCTCGACGTGGTGGACGACGCGATCGAGGAAGCGCTGCGCCAGGGCGTGGGCGTCAACGTGGTCTACGAGCCCGAGGCGCGCGACGCGATCGACGGGCTCGGCGCCCTGCTCAGGTTCCGCTGAGCGCGCTCCGCGCGGTCCTGTTCGACGCCGGCAATACCCTCCTCTTCCTCGACTATCGCCGGATGGCCGAGGGAGTGGGAGCGGCGCTCGGTCTCCCGCTCGCGGGCGATGCGCTCGCGGCCGGCGCGCCCGCGGCGGCCCGGGCCATGGAGCGGTTGCGCGGCCCCGATCGCGACCGGGCTACCGCCTACCTCGAGACGTTGTTCACCCTGGCCGGGGTTCCACCGGAGCGACTGGGCGAGGTGCGGACCTGCCTGGCCGGTCTTCACCAGGAGCGCCACCTCTGGTGCTCCACCGCGGCCGGCACCCGGGAGACGCTGGAGCGGCTCCGCGCGGCCGGCCTTCGCCTGGGGGTGGTGAGCAACAGCGACGGCCGGGTCGACGCGGCCCTTCGGGCGGCGGGCCTCCACGACTGCTTCGAGGTGGTGGTGGACTCGGCCCTGTTCGGGGCGGAAAAGCCGGATCCCGCTATCTTCCGGGCCGCGCTGGACGCGCTCGGCGTCGTCCCGGACGAGGCGCTGTATGTGGGCGACCTCTACGAGGTGGACGTCCTCGGCGCCCGGGCCGCGGGGATCGACGCGCTCCTGCTGCTGCCCGAGACCGCGTCCGCCCCCGACGGCGTGCGCCGGGTGGCCTCGCTCAACGCCCTGGCCGACCAACTCTTGCCTGGAGGACGTGTCTGACCATGGCGAGCTCTCGACCCTCGCTGCCGCGGCCCATCCGGGTGCTGGTCGCCAAGCCCGGTCTGGACGGCCACGACCGCGGCGCCAAGGTAGTGGCCGCGGCGCTGCGCGACGCCGGGATGGAAGTCGTCTACACCGGCCTGCACCAGACCCCCGAGATGATCGCCACCGCCGCGGTCCAGGAGGACGTGGACGTCGTCGGCCTTTCCATTCTGTCGGGCGCGCACATGACTCTCTTTCCCCGGGTGCGCCAGCTCCTGGTGGAACAGGGACGCACCGACATCCTGGTGACCGGCGGTGGAATCATCCCCCCGGAGGATGCCGCGGCCCTGCAGGATCAGGGGATCGGGCGACTCTTCGGTCCCGGTACCCCGACGTCCGATCTCATCGGCTACATCGAATCCTGGGCGGCCGACCATCTCCAGGGATAAGGCCGGGGTGAGCGCCTCACCCCCCGCGAAGGAAAGCCGGCTCCGCGCGTTGAGCGAGGAGTATCGCGCGCTCGCCGCCAAGCTGCGGGAGGGCGGGGGAGCGGCGCGCGTCGCCAAGATGCACCAGCAGGGCAAGCTGGCGCCGAGGGAGCGGGTCGAGCGGCTGCTCGATCCCGGAGCGCCATGGCTCGAGATCGGACTGCTGGTCGCCTACGACCAGTACGACGGCCAGGCCCCCGGCGCGGGAGTGATCACCGGGATCGGCGTGGTGGAGGGCCGCGAGGTCGTGGTCGTGGCCAACGACGCCACGGTGAAGGCGGGCTCCTGGTGGCCGGAGACGATCCGCAAGATCCTCCGGGCCCAGGAAGTCGCCATGCGGCAGCGGATCCCCATCATCTATCTGGTGGACAGCGCCGGGGTGAACCTCCCCTATCAGGGGGGCGTCTTCCCCGGCCAGTACGGCGCCGCCCGGATCTTCTACTACAACTCGATCATGCGGCGCTACCTGCACGTGCCCCAGGTGAGCGCGGTGATGGGAAGCTGCATCGCCGGCGGCGCGTACCTGCCCGCGCTCTCCGACGTGATCTTCATGGTCGAGGGCACCAGCTTCATGGGCCTGGGCGGCCCCAACCTGGTGAAGGGCGCCACCGGGCAGACGATCGACGCCGAGACCCTGGGCGGGGCGCGCACCCATACCGAGCTCAGCGCGGTCGCCCACTATCGTGCCGCCAATGACGCGGAGTGCCTCACCCGCATTCGGGAGTACATCGGGCGCCTTCCGCGCCACGAGGGCGTCCACCACCGCCTCGCCAGCGAGCATGCGCCCGAGCGCCCGCTGACCGACCTCTACGATCTCCTTCCCCACGATCACCGGCTGTCCTACGACATGCGCCACGTGCTCGCCTGCCTGCTCGACGGCGGCATGCTGGACGAGTTCCAGCCCGACCTCGCCCGGGAGATGCTCTGCGGGCACGCGCGGATCGAGGGCTGGCCGGTCGCCGTGATCGCCAACCAGCGCGGCATCATCAAGGGGCGCTCGGGCGAGCGGCCGCGCTTCGGCGGGATCGTCTACACGGGCAGCGCCGAGAAGGTGGCCTACTTCATCGAGACGGCGAGCCGGGAGCGCTTCCCGATCCTGTTCGTGCAGGACGTGAGCGGATTCATGGTGGGCCCCGAGGCTGAGCAATCGGGCATCATCCGGGCCGGCGCCCACTTCGTCGAGGCGATGGCGACGGCGGTGGTGCCCAAGATCGTGCTGACGGTGAACCACGCGTCCGGTGCGGGATACTACGCCATGGCGGGGCAGGGGTTCGATCCCGATTTCCTCCTCTCCTGGCCCACCGGACGCATGGGCGTCATGGAAGGCGAGGCGGCCGTGATGGCGGTGCACGGGCCCGAGCTGGAGCGCGCCCAGAAGGAAAAGCGGGAGCCCTCCGCCGAGGTGCAGAAGGCCGTGGACTCGATGCGGGCCGACTACGACGCCCAGCTCGACGCGCGCTACGCCGCGGCCCGGGGGTTCGTGGACGCGATCGTGACCCCCGAGGAGACCCGCGACGCGCTCGCCTTCCTGCTCCGGGTGTCGGCCAACTACGGCGGCCCGCACATCGGGCCATTCGTCCTGCCGTCGCTGGACGCCGTGACGGCGCGCTGATGCCGGGGCTGTCATCCCGAGCGCAGCGAGGGATCTGCGCCGCCCTGGTCCTGACCCTCGGCTGCGCCACCCATCGCGAGGAGCCCACCCCCGCGCCTTCGCCTCCCACCGCTTCGGCGCCTCCCCGGAGCGTCGACCCGGGCCGGGCCCAACACCCCGGCGTCCAGGTGCCGCGAGGCGAAGCGCCACCCGAAGCCCAGGTGGAACGCATTGCCCCGCCCGAGGCCGCCTTCGCGCACGACTGGATGGCACTCGGGAGCACTCGGGTGGATCGGTTCCGCGAGGCGCATCCGACCTTCGACGGGCGCGGTGTCCTGATCGCCATCCTCGACACGGGGATCGATCCCGCCGTCCCCGGTCTCCAGACCGCCAGCACCGGTCAGCCCAAGCTGCTCGACCTGCGCGACTTTTCCGGCGAGGGCCGCGTCGCCCTCGCGCCGATCAGCCCGCACGGCGACACCGTGCAGGTGGCGGGGCAGCGGCTGGTGGGGTTCGGACGCGCCCGCGCGGTGGCGGGCGACGGCCCCTGGTTCGGCGGCGTCGTGACCGAGCTGCCGCTCAACGGCTCGCCCGCGGCGGACCTCAACGGCAACGAGGCCATC
>DATCWW010000513.1:0-3383 GCA_036566145.1 Gemmatimonadales bacterium | reverse complement strand
GGCCGAGCGCGGCAGCGGCTCCCGGCTCTCCCGATCGGCCACCAGCTCGACGCCGGCCAGGAGCCCGCGCCCGCGGAGGTCGCCCACCAGCGGATGCTCGCGCAGGGCGGCCAGCCTGGCGTGCAGAACCCGACCCATCTCGGCGCAGCGCTGGATCAGATGATGCTCACGCAGGTACCTGATCGTGGCGACGCCGGCGGCGCAGAGCACGGGATGGTGGGAAAAGGTCTGGGCATGCTGCAGTCCGCCGGTGCCGGCGGCCAGGACCTCCGCCAGGCGGCGTGGCGCCACCACCGCCGAGAGCGGAACATAGCCGCCGGCGATGCCCTTCCCCAGCGTGACGATGTCCGCCACCGCCCCGTAGGGCTCCAGGGCGGACCAGGTGCCGGTCCTGCCCGCGCCGGTCAACACCTCATCGGCTACCCAGAGCACCTCATAGTGGTCGCAGAGCTGCCGGACCCGGCTCCAGTAGCCCGAAGGCGGCAGGGACGCCCCCGTCGAGGAGCCGCCGACCGGCTCCGCGATGAAGGCGGCCACCGTGTCCGGCCCTGCCGCGATCAGCGCGGCCTCGAGCGCGTCGCCACTGCACGACGGGCAGAGCGGCGGCGCCCCGTGGCACTCGCACCGGTACGGGTATGGCGCCGGCACCCGGACGACTTCGACCAGCCAGTCGCGGAAAATCGCCGAGTAATGGGGACGGCCGGAGGCGGAGAGGGCAAGCAGGGTGTTCCCGTGATACGACGGCGCCAGCGCTACGATCTTCCGCTTTGCCGGCCGCCCGCTCTCAACCCAGAACTGCCGCGCGAGCTTGAGGGCGGCCTCCACCGCCTCCGAGCCGCTGCAGAGCGGATAGACCAGGTCCAGCCCCGCCGGCATCAGCGCGGCCACTTCGGCCCCCAGCTGCTCCACGGGATCGTGGGTAAATGCAGTGCCGTTGAGATAGCCGATTCTGCCGGCCTGCTCGGCCATCGCTGCCGCGATCTCCGGCACGCCGTGGCCAAGGTTGGCCACGAACGCACCCCCCGAGCCGTCCAGATACCGCCGCCCATCGGCGTCGAACAGGTAACACCCCTCCCCGCGCACGATGCGGGGGTAGCGGCGATTCAGCTTGCGGTAGAAGACGTTGGACCGGGGGGAATCCTGATCCACAGGGTCGCTCGGGACGATGGTGGCCGGGGTGGGACGAGCGCGGAATGTGGCGGGATTGGGGGGCCTACGCCAGGGGCGTCCACTCACATGACGCGTCGGTCGGGGGGCCGGTGCAGCCATTGGCCCGCATCATGCATGGAATGGCGGCATCCCCCTTTCGAGTGGTGGTCCGGTAACCTTTTCCGCCGGTGGCTGTATGCAATCTCCCCTTGTGGTGGATGCGTTGCGCGAGCAACTCTTGCGCGTTCTGGAGTGGTACCACCAGCCCCGCCCCGGATACGGCTGGGGCGCGGTCATTCACCGCCGGAACGAGCGTGGCAGATTGCGGTTCGGCGCCATCACGCCCAGGGGCGAAAGTTTCCTGCTGACCGAGCCGATGCTGGATGAGCTGGGCCGGGTCCCCTGCTGGCTCGACGGCGCGGTCCGGGTCAGGCTCGAGCCCCGCCGCCTCACCCAGCCACAGCCCTGGCTGGACGCCCTGGCCCGCCCCGATCGTCCCCGCCTCGTCGAAGCGCTCGCCGTCTACTTCGATCCCGACACCTCGCCCGAGGAGGCGATGGCCTTCCAGGCGATGGCCGGCGTCCTTACCCCCGCACGGTGCCCGTCGGAGCTGTTCGTGCTGACGCGGAAGCGGCCGGAGGGGTGGCCGGTGTAGGCTGACGGGCGCACAGGCGCACAGGCGCACAGGCGCACAGGCGCACAGGCGCACAGGCGAATAGGCGCACAGCCGCACACGCGCGAAGATACGAAAACCCTCCGGATTCCGCCCGGAGGGTTTCGCATTATCAGCCACTTAGCGCTGCGCGCCTTCGCGCCTTCGCGCCTGTGCGCCCTAGCGCCTGTGCGCCACTCTTGCCTTCACTTCAAGAAGAGCAGATCCCGATACGTCGGCAACGGCCACAGCGAGGCCGGGACCAGGCTCTCGATCATGTCGCCCGCGGCACGCAGCTGGTCCATCTTCGGCTTGAGATCCCGGGTGATGCTCGCGGCGTGCCGCATCGGGTCTGCTTCGTGGTGGGCCGAGAGGTGCTCGACCTCTGCGGTGCGGCGGCGGAACTCGTCCACCAAACCCACGAACTCCTTCAGCACTTTGCCGGTCAGCCCCGGATCCACCCCGGCCGCCTTGGTTGCGGAGACCGTCTCGGCGAGGCGTCGCTGGTGCTCGATTGCGGCCGGGAGGATCTGGCCCTTGGCCATGGAAACCATCGTTTCCGCTTCGATGGCGATCTGCTTGACGTACTTCTCGACCGCGATGTGAATGCGAGACCCGTACTCCGCCTTGTTGAGAACCCCGTACTTCCGGAACAGGTCCCCGTTCTTGCGGGCCCGCAGGACGTCGAAGGCGGCCACCGAGTTCTTCAGATTCGGAAGTCCCCGGCGCTCGGCCTCGCTGTGCCATTCCTCGGAGTAGTTGTCGCCGTCGAAGAGCACCCGCTTGTGCTGCTTGATCAGCTTCTTGAGCACGGCGATGACCGTCTGCTGCAGGCGGGCCGGGCTGGGCTTGGCACCGAGGCCCTTCTCCAGCTCGGTGGCGACGTAGTCGAGCGACTCGGCCACGATGGTGTTGAGCACCGTGTTGGGCCAGGCGATGCTGGCGCTCGAGCCCACGGCGCGGAACTCGAACTTGTTCCCGGTAAAGGCGAACGGTGAGGTCCGGTTGCGATCGCCCGAGTGGCGCGGCAGCATCGGCAGCGTGCGCGCGCCGAGGTCCAGCGTGCCGCCCCGGATGGTGCGCTTGGGCAGCCCCTTCTCCACCTGCTCCAGGATGTCGGTCAGCATCTTGCCCAGAAAGATGCTGATGATCGCCGGGGGCGCCTCGTTGGCCCCCAGCCGGTGATCGTTCGCCGCCGAGGCGATCGAGGCCCGGAGCAGGTCACCGTGCATATCCACCGCCCGGATGGTCGCCACCAGGAACACAAGGAACTGCATGTTGGTGTGGGTGTCGTCCTGGGGGTCGAGCAGGTTCACCCCGGTGTCGGTGCTCATCGACCAGTTGTTGTGCTTGCCCGAGCCGTTCACGCCGGCGAACGGCTTCTCATGCAGCAGCGCCTGCAGGCCGTAGCGCGGGGCCACCCGCTTCAGCGTCTCCATGATGATCATCTGGTGATCGCTGGCGATGTGGCTCGGCTCGAACAGCGGGGCGATCTCGTACTGGCCCGGGGCCACCTCGTTGTGGCGGGTCTTGACCGGCACGCCGAGACGCGCGAGCTCGAGCTCGCAATCCATCATGTAGG
>DATCWW010000468.1:0-10251 GCA_036566145.1 Gemmatimonadales bacterium | reverse complement strand
GCAGGGGCGCAGGGGCGCAGGGGCGCAGGGGCGCAGGGGCGCAGGGGTAAGTTGCGCTAGCAGGCAGGACCCTAGGATGTCTAGGAAATCCGAAGGGTGGACGGGTATCGCACGGTCGTACCAGCGGGCATCTCTGCGACTCTGCGACTCTGCGACCCTGCGTCTCTGCGACTGCCACCCAGCTCTTTCTGAATTCAACGAGGTCCCGTCACATGGACATCCACGAGTACCAGGCCAAGGAGCTGCTCGCCGGCTTCGGCGTCGCCATTCCCCGCGGCGGGGTGGCCTACAGTCCGGAGCAGGCGGTGTATCGGGCGTCGGAGATCGGCGGCGCCAAGTGGGCGGTCAAGGCGCAGATCCACTCCGGCGCCCGGGGCAAGGCGGGCGGCATCAAGCTCTGCGGGAGCGAAGACGAGGTGCGCCAGGCGGCAAAGGTGCTGCTGGGCAAGCGCCTGGTGACCCACCAGACCGGCCCCGAGGGCCGGGTCGTGCACCGGCTCTACGTCGAGGCCGCCGTGCCGATCGAGCGGGAGCTGTACCTGGGCCTGGTGCTCGACCGGAAGAGCGAGCGGATCATGGTGGTCGCCTCGCCGCAGGGCGGCATGGAGATCGAGGAGATCGCCCGCAACTCGCCCGACACGATCGTCCGCGAGGTGGTGGAGCCCGCTGTCGGGATGACGGCGTTCCAGGCCCGGGAGCTCGCCTTCGGGCTCAAGCTCACCCCGGCCCAGGTGAGCCGGATGGTCACGACGCTCCTGGGGGCCTATCGCGCCTTCCGGGACCTCGACGCCACCATGGTGGAGATCAATCCGCTGGTGGTGACGCAGGACGGCGCCCTGCTGGCGCTCGACTGCAAGATGACCTTCGACGACAACGCGATGTTCCGCCGCCCCAACGTGAGCGAGCTGCGCGACTACGCCGAGGAGGATCCGCGCGAGGCGCAGGCCTCGGAGTACGGCCTCAACTACGTGGCGCTGGACGGCAACATCGGCTGCATCATCAACGGCGCCGGCCTCGCGATGGCGACGATGGACATGATCAAGCACGCCGGTGGGGCGCCGGCCAACTTCCTGGACGTGGGCGGCGGCGCCTCCCCCGACCGGGTGGCCGCGGCGTTCCGCCTGGTGCTCTCCGACAAGAACATCGAGGCGATGCTGGTCAACATCTTTGCCGGGATCAACCGGTGCGACTGGGTGGCCCAGGGCGTGGTGCAGGCGGCCCGGGAGATCGACCTCAAGATCCCGCTGGTGGTCCGGCTCGCCGGCACCAACGTGGAGGAAGGGCGGCGGATCCTGAAGGACAGCAATCTGCCGATCATCACCGCCGACTCTCTTGCGGAGGCGGCCGACCGGGTGGTGGGGGCCCTCAAGTCGTCGCGCCCCGGACGCAGCGCGACGGGGAATGGACAGCCATGAGCATCCTGATCGACGAGACCACCAAGGTCCTGGTGCAGGGCTTCACCGGCGACAAGGCCACCTTCCACGCCAAGGAGATGATCGCCTACGGCACCCAGATCGTGGGCGGCGTCACGCCGGGGAAGGGTGGCGGCCGGCACCTCGACCGGCCGGTCTTCAACACGGTGAAGGAAGCGGTGCGGGAGACCGGCGCCACGGCCAGCATCATCTTCGTGCCGGCCGCCTTCTGCGCCGACTCGATCATGGAAGCGGCCGATGCGGGGGTCCGGTTCGTGGTCACCATCACCGATGGGATCCCGGCCCAGGACATGATGATGGTGAAGCGCTACCTGTTCCGCTTTCCCAAGGAGCGCCGCACCATGCTGGTGGGTCCCAACTGCGCCGGCGTCATCAGCCCGGGCAGGGCGATGCTGGGGATCATGCCGGGACACATCTACATGCGCGGGAACGTCGGGCTGGTCACCCGCTCGGGCACGCTGGGCTACGAGGCCGCCTCGCAGATGAAGGCGGTGGGCATCGGCATCACCACCAGCGTCGGGATCGGCGGCGACCCCATCAACGGCAGCTCCTTCCTCGACCACCTCAAGCTGTTCGAGCAGGACCCCGAAACCGAGGCGGTCATGATCATCGGCGAGATCGGCGGGCCGCAGGAGGCGGAGGCCGCGCAGTTCGCCAAGGAGAACATGAGCAAGCCGGTGATCGGGTACGTCGCGGGGCTCACCGCGCCCAAGGGGCGGAGGATGGGGCACGCCGGGGCGATCATCTCCGCCTTCGGCGACACCGCGGCCGAGAAGGCCGAGATCATGCGCTCGGCCGGGCTCACCGTAGTGACCAGTCCGTCCGAGCTGGGCGAAACCGTGGCCGAGACGCTCAAGCGGGGCAAGAAGCGCCCCGTGGCCACCCGATGAGCGCCCGGCCCAGCGTGGTGGTGACCCGCCGGTTGCCCGAGGCGGTCGAGCGGGAGCTGATGCGCGACTTCGAGGCCCGCCTCAATCCCGAGGACCGTCCCCTCGGTGCCGAGGGGCTGGTGGAGGCGATGCGGAGCGCCGATGCCGTCCTGACCACCGTCACCGACAAGGTGACGGCCGAGGTCCTGTCCGCCGAGCCCCGGCGCGCGAGGATCGTGGCCAACTTCGGCGTAGGCTTCAACAACATCGACGTCGAGGCCGCCAAGGCCCGCGGCGTCGCGGTGAGCAACACGCCGGATGTGCTCACCGACGCCACCGCCGACCTGGCGATCACGCTCCTGCTCATGGTCGCGCGCCGCACGGGCGAAGGGGAGCGGCACCTCCGAGGCGGCCACTGGACCGGCTGGCGGCCGACCCACATGATGGCCACCCACGTCACGGGGAAGACCCTCGGCCTGGTGGGTATGGGCCGGATCGCGCGGGCGGTGGCCAAGCGGGCGCATCACGGCTTCGGCATGAAGGTCATCTACCACGATCCCTTCCCGCCGCCGGCGGACGTGGCGGCCGCGCTCGGCGCCGAGCGGCGGGCGGAGCTCGACGAGGTGCTGCGCGAGGCCGACTTCGTCTCGCTCCATTGCCCGGCGACGCCGGAGACGCGTCACCTCATGAATCGCGAGCGGCTCGCCCTGATGCGGCCGGACGCGTTCCTGGTCAACACCGCGCGCGGCGACGTGGTGGACGAGGGGGCGCTGGTCGAGGCGCTGCAGCAGAAGAAGATCGCCGGGGCGGGCCTCGACGTCTTCGAGCGGGAGCCCGAGGTGACCCGCGCGTTGTTGAGCATGGAGAACGTCGTGCTGCTGCCCCATCTCGGCAGCGCCACTACCGAGACGCGCGTGGCGATGGGCATGCGGGCGCTGGAGAACCTGCGACTCTTCTTCGGCGGCAAGCCGCTCCGGGACCGCGTGGCGTGACCGACGCCGCGGTCGAGCTGTTCGCCACCCCGGCCGACCTGCCCGAGTCGCCCGATCCGGTGGCGGCGAGCGCCGCGGCCTACGCCAACGAAGTCGTCGAGCTGCTCTCCCAGCTCCTGCTCGGGCTGGTCCGCGCCCGGGCCCCCGAGCTCGAGCCCGTGCTCCGCGGCGAGCAGCAGGCGGTGGATCTCTCCCCCGAGCTGATGGCCCGCGCCCTCCAGGTGCAGGGGATCTGGTTCCAGCTCCTCAGCATCGCCGAGCAGAACGCCGCCATGCGCCGCCGCCGGCAGACCGAGGCCGAGCGCGGCTACGAGAAGCTGCGCGGCACCTTCGCCCAGGTGATCTTCGACGCCGCGGCGGCGGGGATAACGGCCGACGAGATCCGCCAGCTGCTGCAGACCCTCCGGGTCCGTCCCGTCATCACCGCGCATCCCACCGAGGCCAAGCGGGTCACCACCCTGGAGAAGCACCGGCGGATCTACCGCCGCCTGGTGGATCTGGAGTCACCCCGCTGGACTCCGCGCGAGCGCTATGGCCTGATCGAGGGGCTGCGCACCGAGATCGAGCTCCTCTGGCTCACAGGCGAGCTTCGCCTGGCCAAGCCCACCGTCCCCCAGGAAGTCTTCTGGGCGCTGCACTTCTTCAACGAGACGCTGTTCGAGTCGGTCCCCGACCTCCTCGACAAGATCGAGCGGGTGCTGCAGCACGATTACCCCGGCGAGCGGTTCGAGGTCCCGGCCTTCTTCCAGTTCGGCTCCTGGGTGGGCGGCGACCGGGACGGCAATCCGTTCGTCACCAACGCCGTCACCCGGAGCACGCTGCTGGAGAACCGCCTGACCGCGCTCCGCCGCTATGCCCGCCGGCTCTCCGACCTGGTCCGGGCGCTCAGCCTCACCGAGAAGGCGTTTCCGATCTCGGACCGGTTCCGGGAAGCCCTCGAGCGCGAGCTCGCGGCGAGCCGCATCGGCGACGAAATCGCCGCCCGCAATCCGGGCGAGGTCTTCCGCCAATACCTCGCCTGCATGCTGCGCCGGGTCCAGGTGATGATCGACGCCACCGAGCGGGGCGACACCCAGGTGGGCGCCGACGGCTACGCCACGGCCGACGCCCTGCTGGCGGACCTGCGTCTGATCGAGGCCGAGCTCGAGGACGCCGGACGCATCGAGATGGTGCGGTTGCTGGCGCGGCCGGTGCGCCGCGAGGTGGAGGCGTTCCGGTTCAGCACGGTCCGCCTCGACGCCCGGGAGAACACCACCAAGCTCACCGCGGCGCTGCAGGCGCTCTGGCGCGCAGGGGGCGGCGACGGGGACCCGCCCGAGGTGCAGGGCGACGCCTGGCGCGCCTGGGTGGCGGGCGAGCTCGCCCGTCCCCTGACCGCCGAGGCCGCGCCACCCGCCCTCCCCGACGACGCCGCCGAGACGCTCGGCATGTTCCGGCTGATCCGGGTGCTGCGCGAGGAGGTGGATCGCGAGGCGTTCGGGACTTTCGTCCTCAGCATGACCCGGAGCGTGGCGGACATTCTCGGCGCCTACCTGCTGGCCAAGACCGGCGGCCTCTTCGCCGACCGCCCCGGCGTGGAGAGCTGCACCCTGCCGATCGTGCCGCTGTTCGAGACCATCGACGATCTCCAGCGCGCGCCGGTCATCATGAAGGAGCTGCTCGACGTGCCGCTGGTACGCCGGAGCGTGCGGGCGCAGGGCGGGGTACAGGAGGTGATGATCGGCTATTCCGACTCCAACAAGGACGGCGGCTTCCTCACCTCCAACTGGGAGCTGTACAAGGCCCAGATCAAGCTCACGAGGGTGGGGAAGGAGAGCGGGATCCCGATCGCCTTCTTCCATGGCCGGGGCGGATCGGTGAGCCGGGGCGGCGCGCCCACCGGCCGGGCGATCGCGGCCCAGCCCGCGGGCTCGATCGGCGGTCGGATGCGCATCACCGAGCAGGGCGAGGTGGTGTCGTTCAAGTACGCCAACCGGGGCACGGCCCAGTACCAGATCGAGCTCCTCGCGGCGAGCGTGTTCGAGCATTCGATCAAGAGCGAGCGGGAGCAGGCGCTGATTCCCACCGCCGAAGGCGACGAGGCGATGGAGGCCCTCTCCGGCGCGGCGCAGGCCGCGTATCGCAGGCTGATCGACCATCCCGGACTGCTGCCCTACTTCCAGGCCGCGAGCCCACTGGAGGAGATCTCCCTGCTCAACATGGGCTCCCGTCCCGCCCGCCGGTTCGGAGCCCGCTCGCTCGGCGACCTGCGGGCGATCCCCTGGGTCTTCGCCTGGTCGCAGAACCGGCACTTCGTGCCCGGCTGGTACGGCGTCGGGAGCGGGATCCTGACCTTCCTCCAGGTACGGGGTGAGCGGGGGAGCAATCTGCTGTCGCGGATGTTCCGCGACTCCCGGCTCTTCCGCCTGATCGTGGATGAGGTGGAGAAGACGCTTTCCTACGTGGACATCGGGATCGCCCGGGAGTACGCGGCGCTGGTGGCGGAGCAGGAGGTGCGCGATCCGGTCTTCGCGATGATCGAGGAGGAGTACCAGCGCTCGGTCGAAGCGGTGCTGCGGATCAGCGGGGGCAAGACCCTGGCGGAGCGATTCCCCCGGTTCCGCCGCCGCCTCGCCCGCCGCCTTCCCACCATCAACCAGGTCTCCCGGCAGCAGATCGAGCTGGTACGCCGGTTCCGCGAATCCGGCGGCGACCGGAGCCAGGAAGAGCAGCTCTCGGCGCTGTTGCTGTCGATCAACTGTATTGCGGCGGGGTTTGGGGCGACGGGGTAGGGAAGGGCGCCAAGGCGCGAGGGCGCACAGGCGCGAACCCTTCACTAGGCTCGGAAAAGCGCAACTCTCGTTCGCGGCGGCGCGCCCTCGCGCCTGTCCGTCTCAGCTCCCTCGCGCCTGTGCGCCTTCGCGCCTGTGCGCCTTCTTCTCCACCTCCACCCGCAGCTGCCCGCACGCCGCGTTGATGTCCAGACCGCGGCTCCGGCGCACCGTCGCCTCGATACCCTGGTTCCGGAGCCGGTCGGCGAAGACCCGGATGCGCGGGGTGGCCGTCGGGGTGAGGTCGGGAGCCCCGCCCGGGTGGAGTGGAAGGATGTTCACCAACGCGCCCAGCCGCCGCGCCAGCTTGGCCAGCCGATCCGCGTCGGCGTCGGCGTCGTTGACTCCCCCGATCATCACGTACTCGAAGGTCACCCGCTTGCGGAACGCCTCCGCCGCGCGCAGCACGGCATCGAGGTCGTACTTCTTCTCGATCGGCATGATCGAGAGACGCTGGGCGGAGGTCGTGGCGTGGAGCGAGACGGCGAGGCGGAACTGTTCCGGCCGCCGCGCGAACGCCGCCAATCCCGGCAGGATCCCCACCGTGGAAACGGTGATGTGCCGCGCGCCGATGCCGAATCCCTCGGCCGCGTTGAGGACGGTGAGAGCCGTGTCCACCGCGTCCCAGTTGAGGAGCGGCTCGCCCATTCCCATGAACACGATGTTGGTGGGCTTGTCGGCGGGGGTGCGCAGGACGATCTCCCGCACCTGCCCCGCGATCTCGAACGGGGTGAGGTTGCGCCGGTAGCCCATCCGGCCGGTGGCGCAGAAGGCGCAGCGCAGGGCACACCCCGCCTGGGAGCTGATGCAGAGCGTCCGGCGGCCGCCGCTGGGAATCAGCACCGATTCGACCGCCTCCCCGTCGGCCAGCCGCCAGAGATACTTCCGGGTGCCGTCGGAGGATTGCTGGATGACCTCAGGCTCCAGCCGGAGGAGGGGGTGCTCCTGGTCCAGCGCCTCCCGGAGCTCCAGCGGCAACTCGGTCGCCGCACCCCAGCGCTCGACCGGGGCAACCCACAGCCGCCGCGCCATTTGCTCGACCCGGTAGCGGGGCAGTCCGCGCTCGGCCGCCCAGCCCGCGAGACGCTCGCGTCCGGTGCCTGGTGGGAGATCGAGAAGGCTATCGCCGGTCATCGGTGAAAGATAGCTAAACTCAAGGTGGATTTCGCATTGCCCCGCCTCGGAGCGGCGGTTACGTTTGTCCCATGCCTCCCGGTTCCGTCCCGTGCTGCTGACCGAGTTGCTCACGCCGGACCGGCTGGTGGTCCCGCTGGCCGCGCGGGACAAGCAGGGCACCATCGCCGAGCTGGTCCAGCACCTGGTTCGGTGCGGCGGCGGCGACGCGGCGCGGGTGCTGGCCTCGGTCGAGGAGCGCGAGTCGGTCCTCAGCACCGGCATCGGACTCGGCGTCGCCATTCCACATGCGCGGTGCCCGGCCGTTCAGGAGCTCGGAGTAGTCGGCGGCGTGGCCGCGGAGCCGATCCCTTACGACTCCATCGACGGCGACCCGGTCCGGCTGTTTTTCCTCATCGTGGGGCCGGAGGCGTCGGCCGGCCTGCACGTCAAGATCCTGAGTCGCATCGCCCGGCTGGTGCGGCGGGACACCGTCCGTCAACAGCTGGTCGAGGCGAAGACCCCTGATGAGCTCTACCACCTCCTCGTCGACGCCGAAGCGCGTTAGCCCCATGGTCCAGGGCCGCGCGTCAGGCGCCACCGTGCTGCGCACCGATCTCGCCGGCGCACTGACCCGGGCCGATCTCGGCCGCGCGGTCCGTCTGGGCGGCTGGGTGCACCGGCGGCGGGATCTCGGCGGACTGGTGTTCATCGATCTCCGCGACCGCGGCGGGCTGGTGCAGCTCTCCTGCAACCCCGAGTGGACCCCGCCCGAGATCATGGAGCGCGCCGCCGCCCTGGGCGCGGAGACGGTGATCCTCGCTTCGGGCACCGTGCAGCTTCGGCCCGAGCCCTCGCGCGATCCCGGCCTGGTCTCTCGGGAGGTCGAGGTCCACGTCACCGGACTCGAAGTCGTCGGTCCGGCGCAGACCCCGGCGATTCCGGTGGCGCGGAAGGAAAAAGAAGAGCCGCCGGCGGAGGAGCTCCGTCTGCGGCATCGGGTGCTCGATCTCCGCCGGGCCGAGCTGCAGCGCACCCTGATCCTGCGGCATCGGCTGATGCAGGCGACCCGTCGCTATTTCGACGGCCTGGGCTTTCTCGAGATCGAGACGCCGATTCTCACCAAGCCCACTCCCGAGGGCGCGCGCGACTACCTGGTGCCGAGCCGGATTCACCGGGGCGAGTTCTTCGCGCTGCCGCAGTCGCCCCAGCTCTACAAGCAGCTGCTCATGATGGCGGGGTTCGACCGGTACTTCCAGATCGCCCGCTGCTTCCGGGACGAGGACCTCCGGGCCGACCGGCAGCCGGAGTTCACCCAGATCGACGTCGAGGCCTCGTTCGTCGGCGTCGAGGACGTGCTCGGCTTCGGGGAGGGGCTGGTCGCGGCGCTCTGGAGCGAGGCGGGGCAGGTGATCGATACCCCGATCCCGCGAATGCGGCATCGCGACGCGATGGAGCGTTACGGCACCGACAAACCTGACCTCCGCTTCGGGCTCGAGCTCACCGACGTGACCGATGTCTTCCGGAGCGCCGAGTTCTCGGTCACCCGGAACGCCATCGCCGCGGGTGGACGGGTGCGTGGGATCCGGGTACCCGGAGGCGGCACGCTGACCCGGAAGCAGGTGGACGAGATCGAATCGGCGGCGAAGAGCCTTGGCGCCGCGGGGTTGCTGCGGCTCAAGGTCGCGGGCGGCCAGCTCGAAGGCCCGGCCGCGAAATTCCTCGCCGCCGGGACGGCGGAGCGGCTCGGTCTCGCGGACGGCGACCTGGGTCTCTACGTCGCCGGCCCGGACCACGTCTCCGGCCCGTCGCTCGACCGGACCAGGCAGGAAGTCGCCCGGCGGAGGTCGCTCATTCCGTCCGGGGTGAACCGCTTCGTGTGGATCGTGGACTTCCCGCTGTTCGAGAAGGACCCGGTGTCCGGAGCGCTCGGCGCGGTCAACCATCCCTTCACCGCGCCCCACCCCGACGACGTGCCGCTGCTGGACACCGCGCCGGAACAGGCACGCGCGCTGGCCTACGACATGGTATTGAACGGCACCGAGCTCGGCGGGGGCAGCCTCCGTATCGCCGATCCCCGGCTGCAGCGCCGGGTGTTCGGGCTGCTCGGCATTCCCGAGGCGCAGGCCGAGCAGCGCTTCGGCTTCCTGCTGGAAGGCCTCCGCGCCGGCGCTCCGCCGCACGGCGGGTTCGCCTTCGGCATGGATCGTATCGTGATGCTGCTCGCGGGAGTGGATTCGCTGCGCGACGTGATCGCGTTTCCCAAGACCACCGCGCAGCGCGCGCTGTTCGAGGGCGCGCCGACGGCGGTCGATGCGGAGGACTTGCGGGAGCTGAATCTGGAGGTGAAAGGGTGAGAGGCGAATGGCGAAAGGCGAAGGGGAGCCGGTCCCACCCCCTTCGCCCTTCGCCCTTCGCACTTCGCCATCTCTGCCTATGCCCGACGACACGACCACCCAGCACCGTATGTCCGCCGAGGGCGCCGACCCGCTGCTGTTCGCGGGGGTGAACGACGCCAATCTGCAGGAGCTGCAACGGACCCTCGGGGTCCGCATCAGCTTCCGGGGCGACGCCGTCACCGTGACCGGCACCGGCGAGCAGGTCGAGCGCGCCCTTCCGATCGTGCAGGGACTGCTCGACCTGGCCCGCATGGGCGAGTCGGTCACCCCCGACGACGTCTACCGCCTGGCGGCCGACACGCCCACCGCCGAGATGCCCGCCGCCGGCGCCGACGGCAAGATCGTGCTCCCCGGCCTGCGTCGCGCGATCGCGCCCAAGACCCAGGGCCAGCGCGAGTACCTCCAGGCCATCACCAACAACGAGATCGTGGTCGGCATCGGGCCCGCGGGAACCGGGAAGACCTATCTCGCCGTGGCCAAGGCCGTCGAGGCGCTGGCCCGGAAGCGGGTCCGCCGGATCATCCTGGCCCGCCCGGCGGTGGAGGCCGGCGAGTCGCTCGGCTTCCTCCCGGGCGACCTGCAGGCCAAGGTCGATCCCTATCTCCGTCCGCTCTACGACGCGCTCGAAGACATGA
>DATCWW010000465.1:0-11955 GCA_036566145.1 Gemmatimonadales bacterium | reverse complement strand
CGCAGGGGCGCAGGGGCGCAGGGGCGCAGGGGCGCAGGGGCGAAGGGGCGAAGGGGCGAAGGGGCGCGAAGCTAGCGGAGTCGATCCAGGAGAGCTAGCAGGGTTTCCCAGTGGCGCTCGGCGGCGGCGGGGTCGTAGCTGGGGGTATCGCGCAGGACGAAGCCGTGCTTGGCGGGGTAGCTCTCGATCAGGTGATCTACCCCTGCGTCGGTCAGGGCCTGCTCGAGCCGCGCCTTCATCTCGTCGGTGAAGCTCGCGTCTTCGATCGCACCGGCGACGTAGACGCGGGCGCGTATCCGCGGGGCGAGGCGGTGCGGGCTGTCGGGAGCGTCGGTGGCCAGATTGCCGCCGTGGTAGGACGCGGCTACGGCTACGCGGTCCGGGTAGGTGCCGGCGGCGGTCAGCGACATCAGGCCGCCCCGGCAGTAGCCGGTGGTGCCGATCGGCCCCCTGCGCACGTCGGACTGCGATGCCAGCCAGGCCAGGAAGGCCTCGCTGTCGGCCATGACGTTGGCCGGCGTGACCAGCGACAGGTACTTCTCCATCAGGATCTTGCGCTCCGACGGATCGGTGAAGACGGTCCTCGCGTTCATCGGCGCGTAGCGCCCGGAGCGGTAGAAGAGGTCGGGGACAGGACGAAGTAACCGTGCGTCGCGAGCCGCTCGCCGACCTCCAGCATCGCGGGGCGGATCCCGATGCCGTCCATGTAGACCAGCACGGCCGGCCACGGCCCGCGTCCGGGCGGGCGCCAGACGTAGCTCGGGCAGCGGCCGTCGCGAGTGGTGATCTCCAGCTCGCTCACCGACGCCTGTCCTACCAGATCCGCACCCGGACCGAATCGGGCCGATACATGGAGTCGCCGGGCACGACACCGAACGCCTGATAGAACGGCACCATGTTGCTCACCGGCCCGATGACTCGAAAGCGATTGGGCGCGTGGACGTTCGTCTTGACCATGACCGCGAGGAACTCGGGCCTGAGCTCACCCATCCAGCCGAGCGCCCATCCCAGGAAGAACCGCTGGGCCGGCGTCAGGCCACCGATCGGCTTCCCTTCCCGGTACTGCGCCGTACGAGTGAAGGCGTCCCAGGCCGAGGCCATGCCGCCGAGGTCGGCGATGTTCTCCCCCTGGGTCGCGGCCCCGTTCAGATGGAGGTCGTCCACGGCGACGTATTGATCGAACTGTCGGATGATCCCCTGGGCTCGCCGCTCGAACTCCCTGGCGTCCTCCGCGGTCCACCAGTCCCCCAGGTTGCCGTGTTCGTCGAACTTCCGCCCCCGGTCGTCGAACCCGTGGGTAATCTCGTGGCCGATCGTCGTCCCGCCCCCGTACCCGTACACGATCGCGTCGTCCACCAGGGAGTCCGCAATGCCGGGCAGCGCGAAGACCGCGGCCGGCAGCACGATCTCGTTGTTGGCGGCTTCGTAGTAGGCGTTGTAGGTCTGGGGCGTCATGAACCACTCGTTCCGGTCCACCGGCCGGCGCAGCCTGGCGCTGTCGTAGTCGCTCTGCCAGACGCGCCCCCGGATGGCATTGCCCAGGAATGACCGGCGGTCCACGTGATATGCCGAGTAGTCCCGCCACTGTTCGGGGTAGCCGACCTTCTTCCCGACCGCCGCGAGCTTGTGGAGCGCCCGCGCCTTGGTCGAATCGCTCATCCAATCGAGGCGGCGGATCCGCTCGCCGAACGCTGCCAGGATCTCTCCGGTGAGCCGGGTGTAGCGCGCCTTGGTCTCGGGCGAGAAATACTTCGCCACGTACAGCTGCCCGACTGCCTGCCCCAGGTACTGCTCCTCGAAGTCGAGCACCCGCTTCCATCGGGGCCGCTGCTCCGCGACCCCGTTGAGAATGGAGCCGTAGAACCGGAAGTTCTCCGCGTCGAAGCGACCGCCGGCTTCGGCCGCATACGAGTGCACGAGGTGCCATCGCAGATAGGTCTTCCAATCCTCGATGGAGTGACGGCCGAGGGCGGCCTCCACCTCCAGGAAGAACTCCGGCTGGCCAACCACCACCCGGCCTACCTCCGCCATTCCGCCATCCGCCAGCTGCTGGCGCCACCGGATCGAGGGCGTCACCCTCTCGAGCGAGTCCGGCGTCATCGCATGGTAGTTCTTCACCGGATCGCGCAGGTCTTCGAGCTTCCGCGAGGCCTTCGCAAGCTCGGTCTCGATGGCCATCACCGTCGCAGCATGGGCCTCGGCCGGGCTGGCCGAATCACCCAGCAGGCGGAACATGCCCGCGACGTGCCGGACGTACTCCTGCCGGAGCCTGCGCATGCGAGCGTCGGTGTCGAAGTAGTAGTCGCGATCCGGGAGGCCGAGTCCACCCTGGTAGAGGTGGACCGCGTAGCGATCGCTGTGCCGCTCGTCCTGCTCGACCGACAGCTGGTAGAGCGCGCCGACGCCGAGTCGCTTGAGATGTGCAATCTCGGTCGCAAGTCCCGGGAGATCGTGGATCCCGGCGATCCGGGCGAAGACGCTGTCGAGCGGCGCGAGACCCTCGCGCGCGTTAGCGACGGTGTCCATCGCGGCGGTCCAGAAATCGCCGACCTTGTGCTCCACGCTTCCAGGCGTGGCACGCGCCGATACCGCGGTCCGGCTGATCCCCCGCAGCCGGGTATAGATCTCCTCCTGGACCACATTGCCCACCCCCCAGGCCCGCTCGCTCTTGGGGATGGGATTCTCGCGCAGCCACTTCCCTACGGCGTAGCGGAAGAAATCCTCCCGCGGGCTCACGGCCGGGTCGATGAAGCGGTCGAGATAATGCTCCGGATCAGTGGCCTCCGGGCGAGCGGCCACCGCGACTGCGGCGACCAGCGCAGCCAGCATCACGCGGCGCATGACACCCCCGACCCGCTCACCAGGAAATCCCGTAGTCCTCTTCGTAGTTGCTCGAGGCACCCCACATCGTCCCATGCTCGCGGTCGAAGAGAATCCCGTTGATCGGCCCCGAGGTTCGCGGGCGGAGCCTCAAGGCATAGCCCATCGCCTCCAGCCGGGCGCGCACGCTGTCGGGCAACGACGCGTTCGCCAGCATGGCGCCGGGCCGCGACTCGTGCACCCCGAACGAGGAGCGCATCTGGAAGCTCACGATGTTGGGCGCCTCGGCGGCCTCCTGCGGCGTCATCCCGAACTCGACGATGTCGAGGAAGAACTGGAGCAGGAACTGGTCCTGGCTGTCGCCACCTTGCACCGCAAAGGCGAGGTAGGGCGCGCCGTCCTTGAGCGCCAGCGTCGGCGTGAGCGTCACCCGGGGCCGCTTGCCGGGCTCGATCACGTTGAAGGGACCGTCCTCGGGCCGGGTCACGAAGCTCTGGGCCCGCTGGCTCAGGCCGACCCCGGTGTGCCCCGCGATCACCGCCGGCACCCACCCGCCGCTCGGCGTCACCGACACGACCCAGCCGGCCTCGTCGGCGGCCTCGATCGAGGTCGTGCCGGCGGAGAACTGCGCGCTCAGCGCGGAGTCGGTGCGCATCGAGCTTTGCCGCGGATTGTTCTGGCCACCGCTCGGCTTCAGCGTGTCGGGCGCCGGCCGCACCGTCCAGCGCTCGAGCAGGTCGGCGAACGGGTTGGTGCCTTCCTGGTAGGGGTAGGGATCGCCGGGCTTCACGGTGGTGTCGTTGCGCTCCCGGTCCATCGTCGCGAGCCGCGCCCTGGCGTAGGCCTTGGACAGGAGTCCGCGCACCGGCTCCGCCGGTGGGAAGGCCGGGTCGCCGTAGTAGAAGTCGCGGTCGGCGTAGGCCAGGTTCATCGCCTGGTAGAGCGTATGGATGTAGGGAGCCGAGTTGTAGCCCAGCGCCTTCAGGTCCACGTTCTCCAGGATATTGAGGGTCTGGAGCATCACCGGGCCCTGCTCCCACGCGGGGAGCTTGTAGACCGTGACCCCCTTGTAGTCGGTGCTGAGCGGCTCCTCGATCTTCACCTTCCAGCGGGCCAGGTCGTCGAGGGTGATGAGCCCGCCCTCCTCCCGCACCCCACGCACCAGCTCCCGGGCGATGTCCCCTTTGTAGAAGCGGTCATACGCGGCGTAGATCGCCTGCTTCCGACTCTTCCCTGCCCGCCGTGCATCCCGCTCCGCCTCGACCAGCTTCCGGAGCGTGGCCGCGAGGTCGCGCTGGACGAAGACCTCGCCCGCGGCGGGCGCCTCCCGCTCGGCGCCGAGGTGGGGGAGGTAGACCGCCCTCGAGTACTTCCACTGCTTGATGCGCACCTTCTCGGCCTCGATCTGGTCGGCGGTCTGCGCCTCGATCGGGTACCCGTCGGCCATCTGGATCGCGGGGGTGAGGACGTCGGCGAGAGTCAGCGTGCCGTACTCGGCGAGCATGGTCAACAATCCGCCCGGCGTGCCCGGCGTGACCGCCGCGAGCGGGCCGTACTCCGGCGGGTACTCGTAGCCCCGGCTCCGGTAGAACTCCGCGGTGGCGCCGGTGGGGGCCACGCCCAGCGCGTTGATCCCGATGACCTTCTTCAGCTTCGGATGGTAGATCAGCGCCTGCGTCTCGCCGCCCCAGGAGAGCACGTCCCACATGGTGGTCACGGCCGCCAGCATCGCGCAGGCGGCGTCCACCGCGTTGCCGCCCCGCGCGAACATCATCGCCCCGGCGGTGGCCCCGAGCGGCTTGCCGGTGATGGCGATCCAGTGTCGGGCGTGGAGCTGCGGTTTCTGGGTCGGGGGGCGCTGCTGGGCAGGTGCGGACGCGGGATGGGCCGAGAGCACCGCCAGCGCGAGGGCGAGCCGGAACGGGACGGAGCACATGGCTCTCATGCTAGCCCCGCCTTCCAGGTCACGCCAGCGCCGTCTGCATCCGCTCGGCCCACCACTCCCGGGCCCGCTGCTGCGTCCATTCCTCGAGGCCGTCCACTTCCGCGAGCCGGAGGGCGAGCTCCCGGGCGGACTGGGGCCGCTGGTCTGGATCCTTGGCCAGGCAGGCCAGCACCAGGTCGTCGAGTGCGCGCGGGATCGGCCCGGGGCCGCGGCTCGACGGCGGCTCGGGGGGCGCGTGCGCGTGGCGCATGAGCAGCGCGATCGGATTCTCGGCGGTGAACACCAGCCCCCCCGTGAGGAGCCAGTAGGCCAGGCAGCCGGTGGCGTAGATGTCGGCCCGGCGGTCCACCGGGCCTCCCATCGCCTGCTCGGGCGCCATGAACGCCGGCGTGCCCTCGATGCGCTCTTCGTGGGTCTCCACCATGCTCGTCTCCGCCCCGCCGCGCGCCGCGCGCACGATCCCGAAATCGAGCACCTTCACGAAGTCGAACTCCTCGCCGTAGCGGCAGAGGAAGACGTTCGCGGGCTTGATGTCGCGGTGCACCAGCCCGGACGCATGGGCCTCGCTCAGCGAGTGGCACACCTGGCGCAGCAGGTAGATCACCCGCTCGGGCGGCAGCGGGCCGAACCGGCGCAGCAGTGATTCGGCGTCGAGTCCGTCGAGCAGCTCCATCGCGTAGTAGAAGCCGCCGTCGGCCGCGATGCCGAAGTCGAAGAGCTCGACGGTATGGGGCGAGCGGAGCCGGGCGATCACCTGGGCCTCGCGCTCGAAGCGTCGGGCCGCCTGGTCGGACACCCCCGCCGAGGAGGCGCGGATCAGCTTGATGGCGGCGGGGCGGGCCAGCATGCGGTGCCGGGCGCGCCACACTTCGCCCATCCCTCCCTCCCCCAGCTTCTCCTCGAGCTGGTAGCTCCCCAGCTCGCGCGCGCGGCGCACCTCGGTGCCGAGGTGGTAGACCACCCGGGCGCCCACCCAGGCCATGCCGGCCACGAGCAGGTAGGGGAAGATCAGCCCGAAGAAGAAGAGCGCCGGCGGGACCCGCAACGACGTCGCGCCGACCGCGATCAGCGTGCCGATGACGACCGAGACCGAGCTTACCGATGCCAGCGCCGCGAGCAGCGCCCGACGAGGCGAGGTCGGCACGACGATGGTGAACAGCACCACCCAGACCGCGACCCAGGACAGGCCCATGTACCCTTGGTGCACCTCCAGGCCGGAGGGATCGCCGAACTCGGCCGCGGCGATGGCGTAACTGCTCACGATCTCGAAGACGAGGCCGAGGGTCATCGCGCGGGCCGGGGGGACGCGCCGGATCACCGCCGCGAGCGCCACCGCGACCACGATGCCGAGGACGCCCGGCGCCCACTGGACGACGTTGCCCAGGAAGCGGGCCCGGTCGCCGGGGAGGATCAGCGCCGGGAAGATCCCCGCCAGGAAGAAGATCAGCGCGTAGAGCAGCGCGAGCGCCTGCAGCCGGGCCGCCGACAGACCGAGCAGATCGGAGGGCAGGCCGGTCGAGACGTCGCGCTCGACGGGACCGCCGTCCGCGGCGGTGAGCAGGGTGACGTGCTCCGGCATGGCACGCCTCACGGGCCGGCCTCCGGGTGTGCACGGTCGTCGAGCGTCATCCCAACACCTCGATCAGGACATATCCGCCGGCACTATGGGCTCGATTCAACACCGAGTTTACCGCCCGCGAGGCGGTTGCGCACGGCGGGGGGAACGCGAGCGCGTAGGGGCCATGAGGTTGGGGCCGGGGGATTCGTGCCTCACTGACCGGGCTTCATCGGATGGGAGCGGCTGTCCTGTCACGACCACCCACCACGCAACACCTGATACTGGGAGTCCCGCGCTCACCGACGAATCGTCGGCCCGTGCGGGGCCGCGCGATGTGACCGACGCGTGACACCGGGTCGCGAATCGGACGAAACCATCCGCGGACTTCCCCCGTCCAATATGGAACACGGATCGATTCGACGCGCCACAACACGAAAGGACGGAGTATGGTGGTCAAGTTTCTAGCTCGCGCGACCGTTACCGGTTTGCTGCTGAGCATCGCGGCCCCCGCTTACGGGGCGGCCCAGGAAGCGGCGGTCACCGACAGCAGCTTCCTCCAGATGGCCGGCAGCATCGGGCTGCTGCAGGCCAAGCTCGCGAAGATGGCCCAGAGCAAGGGGTCCAGCCCTGCGGTGCGGGAGTTCGGCAAGCGGATGGAGGCCGACTACGCCAAGGTGAACGAGGAGCTCGCGGCCGGGGCCAAGCAGGCGGCCTACCCGGCGCCGCTGGTGATCCGTCAGCACCAGCAGGTGTACAGTCGCTTCGACAAGACCGGCACCTCCTCGTTCGACAAGAAGTACATGTCCCAGGTCGTCGCCGACCAGAACGAGGCGGTGCGGATCTTCCAGCACGAGGCCGAGCACGGCCGGATCGCTTCGGTCAAGGAGTTGGCGGCCAAGCTCTTGCCGACGCTGGAGCAGCACGTCTCGCTGGCCACCCAGACCGCGACCTCGGTCGGGGCGGACGTGACCGCGGCAACGGACGGGGAGCGCCAGGGCTCGTAATCGAGGGACCGGCTCATCATCTCACCGCCGCCGGGGCCCTGCGCTCCCGGCGGCGGTCTTCTCTCGGGGCGGTAAAACGGTGCCGGGGAACCGACCGGTCTCTCCCGGCGTTCTACCGGCGGACTCGCCGTCGTACGGGTAAGTTGGAGGTGCCCGTCGGCGAGTCCGGCCCAGTCCGAGAGGAGCTTCGACATGAGTGAGCAGGAGCGTGGTGCGGCCCCCGTCGCCGTGGGGCAGCAGACCGAGGTTGCGGTGCTGGCGGGCGGTTGTTTCTGGGGGGTGGAGGAGATCCTCCGTGGCATACCGGGGGTGCTCGACACCGACGTGGGTTACACCGGCGGCTGGCTGAAGAATCCGACCTACCACGACACCCACGACAGCGCGTCGGGCCACGCCGAGGCGGTTCGGATCACCTTCGATCCGTCGGTACTGACCTACGAGGAGCTGCTGGAGAAGTGGTTCTTCCGGCTCCACGACCCGACGACGCTCAACCGGCAGGGCAACGACGTCGGTACCCAGTACCGGTCGGCCGTCTTTCCGCAGTCCCCGGAGCAGCGGGAGACCGCGGAGCGGGTCATTGCCCGGGTGAACGCGTCGGGGAAGTGGAAGCGGCCGGTCACCACCTCGGTCGAGCCGGCCGCCACCTGGTACAGTGCCGAGGCGTACCACCAGGACTACCTCCGGAAGCATCCCGGCGGCTACACCTGCCACTTCCTGCGCGACTAGCGCAGCCCGTCGAACCCCATCTCAACCGGCCCGCTCGAAGGCGAGGAGCCGGGCCTTGACCTCGAGACCGCCGGCGAAGCCGGTGAGCTCGCCGCTGGTGCCGACTACCCGGTGGCACGGCGCCACGATGGAGAGCGGATTCCGGCCGCTCGCGGCCCCCACCGCGCGCGCGGCGCCGGGATGCCCGATCTGGCTCGCCACCTGGGCGTAGGTGCGGGTTTCCCCGAACGGGATGCTCCGGAGCGCGCTCCACACTTTCTGCTGGAACGGCGTGCCCTCGGGGTCGAGCGGCAGGTCGAACTCGGTGCGCCGTCCGGCGAAGTACTCGGCGAGCTGCCGTTCGGCCTCCCGGAGCACCGGCTGATCCGGCGCCTCCTCGACGGCGCCGAGTCGCACCCGGCCGGGGCGGTCGTCGGGCCAGAGAATCGCGACCAGGCCACGTTCGCTCGCCACCAGGGTAAGGACCCCGACCGGGGACCGCACCTGTTTGGACACGTAGGGCATGACATCCTCCTGTGCATCGTGGGTCGATCGTTGCGAGACCCAAGCTAGCGACGGTCCGGGCCGGCGGCTCGCCATTTTCGGACAGCACGGCGGCCCTGTCGTGATGTCCGAATATGGCTAGCATCGCGGCCCCGCCCGCTCTATGCTCCAGCCATGACCCACGACCACCGCCGCCTCTACAACGCTCTCTCCGCCCGCGACGCGCGCTTCGACGGGATCTTCTTCGTCGGCGTCACCTCGACCGGGATCTACTGCCGCCCGATCTGCCGGGTGAAGACCCCCAAGGCCGCCAACTGCCGCTTCTTCGACAGCGCCCAGGAGGCCGAGCAGGCGGGGTTCCGCCCCTGCCTCCGGTGCCGGCCCGAGCTGGCCCCGGGCAACGCCCCGGTGGATGACGCCGGGCGGATCGCGCAGCTCATCGTACAACGGCTTTGGGAAGGCCACTTCGACGGCGAGGCCGGGCTGGAGGCGATCGCCGACGAGTTCGCGCTCAGCTCCCGCCAGATCCGGCGGATCGTCCGGGCCCAGCTCCGGGTATCACCGATCCAGCTCCTGCTCACCCGGCGGCTGCTCCTCGCCAAGCAGCTCCTGACCGAGACCCGCTGGCCGATCGCGGAAGTGGCCTTCGCCAGCGGATTCGGCAGCCTGCGCCGGTTCAACGACGCCTTCACCCGCCGCTACGGGATGGCGCCCACGCGGCTCCGGCGGAGCGCGGAGGGAGAGGTATCCGTCACCGAGAGCGGCGACACGGCCGTGCTCCGGCTGGCCTACCGTCCGCCCTACGACTGGGCGGGCACGCTCGCCTTCCTCGCCGCGCGAGCGCTGGCCGGCGTCGAGCTGGTGACCGACCGTGCTTACGCCCGGACCGTGCGACTGGGGCGGGTGGACGGGTGGATCCGCGTCACCCAGGCTCCCCGGGGCGACGCCCTGCTGCTCGAGTTCACCCACAGCCTGACGCCGGCCCTCCCCACCCTGCTCGGCCGGGTGCGGGCGCTGTTCGATCTGGACGCCCGCCCCGACCTGATCCGGAAGCGACTGGCGACCGACCATCACCTCGCGGCAGTGGTCCGGGCTACCCCGGGTCTCCGGGTACCCGGCGCGTTCAACGGCTTCGAGCTCGGGCTGCGCGCGATCCTGGGGCAGCAGGTCACGGTCGCCGCTGCCACCACGCTCGCGGCCAGAGTAGTGGAGGTGGTGGGAGAGCCGATCGCGACGCCCATACCGGAGCTCAACCGCCTCTCGCCGTCGCCCGAGGGGGTAGCCCGGGCGGGAGCGGAAGCGATCGCGCGGCTCGGCATCGTCGCCACGCGGGCGAGGAGCCTGGTCGCGCTGGCGGAGGCCGAGCGCTCGGGTGAGCTCGGGCTCGACGGCGGAACGCGGCACGATCCGGAGGAGGCGATCCGGCGGCTCGCCGACCTGCCCGGAGTCGGGCCCTGGACCGCGCACTACATCGCGATGCGCGCCATCCGCTGGCCCGACGCGTTCCCCAAGGAGGACATCGTGGTCCGCCGCGCCCTCGGCGGGGTCACGGCGGATCAAGCCGAGACACGGTCGCAAGCGTGGCGGCCGTGGCGGAGCTACGCGGTGCTGTACCTCTGGCGGATGCCGCGGCCGGCTATTGCCCGTCCAGCGGCCGTGCCTCGCACTCGCACTCGAAGGAGGGCCAGTGCACTCGGTGCAGCTCCATGAACTGCCGGGCGATCTCCCGCGCCTGCTGCTCCGTCGCCACCTCGATCATCGCGTAGCCGCCCACCACTTCCTTCGTCTCCGCGAACGGGCCGTCGGTCGCGGTGAGCTTGCCCTTGCTGCTGCGGATTCGGAAGCCGTCCTTGGTGGGCTTGAGCCCGGCGGTGTCCTTCAGGGTACCGTCCTTGAAGCCTTTGGCCACGAACTCCCCCATGGCGTCCATGAGGGCCTGGGGGATGGGCTCGTTGCGCGAGCTTTCCTGGTGCTTGATGAACATCAGGTACTTCATAGATCGGGTCTCCCACTGAAGTGAATGCCGCTGCCGCGCGAAACCGCCGTCTTCACGTCCTGGTCGATTCACGCCGGTCCATTTCGACAGTTGGCCCGAAGTGTTTGCCCGGCCTCGGTTTGTACTCGGTAATCCGGCCAAAGGCCCTGAAGCCGAGCCGGCGGTAGAGTCCAATCCCCGCCTCGGCGGCCTGCAGGACGCCGAGATCGCACCCGGCAGCCCGAGCATCACACAGCGGTTGCCAGGTCATCCGGCTGCCGATACCCCGTCCGCGGAAGCGCTCGACGGTAGAAATGTTGAACAGGGCTACCGTCCCGCCGGCGACCGCGCCCTCCGCCGTGGCAACGGCGTCGCCGTCCGCGCAGCCGAGGTAAAGCCATTGTGGGGAGGAGGGATCGAGCAGCGCGGTGGCGGTGCGCCGGTAGAACGTCAGCACGTCGGGATCGGGCGGGGTCCAGTTGGCGGCGCTGAGGCGGGCGAGCGTTTCGAGGTCCTCCCCGGTCCGCACCCGGCGCACCTCGAGACCAGGTACCGATGGCAGGGACTCGGGCAGTGTCTCGAGCGCCAGCGCCATGGCCAGCTCGGTCTCGGCCCGCTCCAGGCCAAGTGCCTCGAGGATGGCCCCCAGCAGGGCAGGCCGGTCCGCCGGCCCGACCCACCAGGAAAAGGGTCGCTCGACCCCGGCGAAATACGCGAGCGCCTCCTTGGCGGCGCCCGGTGCTGCCGCGGGCGTCAGGCGGGACCGGCAAATGAAGTTGAAGGTGTCGCAGGCGAGATCGGAATCGGCCAGCACCAGCTCGGGGGTGACCCGGCATGACATCCCCGGTGTACGCTCGAGGGCCCAGGTCACGTGAGTCACGAATGCGGCGTCCGCGCGCTCGGCGACGTCCGCGGCGACTGGGTCGACTGGGGCGAAGTCCATGGGGGTCATCCCGTTAGGGCGGCCTTCACCGTCCACGCCAGCATCCTGACTCGGAGAAGCAACGCTCGTGTCCGCCGGCCTGTTCTCCGGGGGGACGGGAACTTTTCGCCACCGAGGCGGCTTTCACGGGTTCGTCGGTTGCCGTTGCTCAAACCCCAAGGAGATGCTATGCCGAAGTCGCCCCCTGCCGCCAGGGCCCGCTTGGCCCTCTATGTCCGACTCGAGGCGAAGCCGGGTCGGGAGCAGGCCGTAGCCGACTTCCTCAAGGGTGCGCTCCCGCTGGTTCAGCAGGAACCGGCAACGCTGACCTGGTACGCGCTGCGCCTTGACCCGCGAGTCTTTGCCATCTTCGACACTTTTCCCGACGAGGAGGGCCGCGAGGCGCATCTGGCCGGCCAGGTGGCGGCGGCGCTCATGGCGCGAGCGGGAGAGCTGCTGGCCAGTCCTCCGGAGATCCGGAGGATCGAGGTGCTCGCCGCGAAGTGACGGCCGATGGTCGCG
>DATCWW010000441.1:0-2484 GCA_036566145.1 Gemmatimonadales bacterium | reverse complement strand
GTCCCGCCGCCGACCGCGGCGGAGGCGAAGAAAAAGACGTTCACCCGATAGAGCACACCCGGAGCGATCCGGGGCCGCAAAACCAGGGGTCTCACCGGTTGGTGAGATAGCTCGGTGCCGAAGGTGTTCGACCACGCGCGGGATTTCGGCGCGGTGCTCGGCCTCGGCCATTGGGAAAGAGCACCGCGCTTTCGTTTTGGACGCGGCAGACCGGCAGCACGCGACCGGCGGCTCCCCCAGCGGCGTTCACCGCAAGCGGAGAGGTACTCATGCGCAACGGCAAGGGAATGCGCTGGCTGGCGTTGGCCGCGAGCCTGCTGGTGGCTGCGTGCTCGGACGCCGGCAGTCCGGTCGAGCCCTCCGGCGCTCAGCTGGCGAGTGTCCAGGCGACCACCAACCGCGCGCGCCATGAGGCGTTGCGGCAGGAGCGCGAGGCGCAGAAGGCCTACTTCAAGCAGATGAAGGAGGCCAACCGGGAGAACCTGCGAGCCGCCAAGGAAGAGTGGAAGGCGTGGAAGGCGGACTGGAAGGAGCAGTACAAGCTCCAGAAGGAGCAGTGGAAGCGCGCGCATCCGGGCGAGAAGGGCGGTCCGGAAATCCAGCTCCTGCGCTGCGAGCCGCGGGACTACGAAGCGGCCGCGGAGATCATCGGCCCGCAGGGCGGCACGATCAAGGTGGGGGAGCATCAGCTGGTCATCCCGGCCGGCGCCCTCGCCCAGGAGGAGCTGATCGTCGCCGAGGCGCCGACGTCCTCGCTCGTGGACCTGAGCTTCGGCCCGCATGGGCTCCAGTTCGCAAGGTCCGCGCGCCTCACGCTCTCGTACAAGGGCTGCGTGCGGCCGATCTCCAGCGACCTCATGGTCGCCTACATCCAGGGCAATCAGATCCTGGAATTGCCCCCGTCGACTGACCGTAAGGGCGACGACGAGGTGGACGCGGAGATCGACCATTTCTCGCGGTATGCGGTCGCCTGGTAGTCGGAGTCGGGACGTTGTGGACAGGTCCGGGCGGCGTGCCGCCCGGACCTGTCGCTTTTTCCGCGAGTCAGCCGGGAAGAGCGATGAGGGTCAGGACCTGGTGGAATCGGCGCTCATCGCGACCAGGGCAACGGTGCTGTCGCCCTTGGCCCCGAAGCGGCCCCGGATCGTCACTCGGCGGCTCTCGTCGCGGTCGTTCTCCGCCAGGAATCCCTGGGCCTCGATCTCGAACTGCCCCGCGATCCACCGCGGCCCGACGTCGGTCACCGTGACCCAGCCGGTCTCCCCGTGGAAGAAGCCGCGCGGGTGCTCGGGCGTACCGACGATGAAACAGGGATGGAAGCGGAGGGGCGTGGCCGGATCGTCCGGCAGCTCCATCGCGACCGGATACCGGCCCGGGGTGAGCGGTATATCGGCGTAGGTGTAGAGGGCCAGGACTGCCTGACCGGTGGGCGCGCCGAGGGTGATGCTGATGGCCGGACGCCCCTGGGGAGACTCGGGAACGCGCCCGAAGCTGGCCTCGGGGCCGCTGGACGAGACGGCGAGCGCCCCCGTGGACTCGAGGGTGTACGAGGGTGCAGCGTGATCCGCCGGGAGGGCCAGGAGTGCGACAGCGAACAGGCCAGCGGTCGAGGAGCGGGCGAGCACGGGAGACCTCCTGAAGGGGTGGAGACCCCGGCATCGCTACCCATCCGGGGCCGCACCACACATGCGCAGGTCCGGTGGAAATCCCGCCAGCGGTGTTTGCGGGGCCGATGGTCGGCCCCTATCTTCGCCCAAGCACCCCCTCTCCCAGGCTGCTTCCCAGCCGGTTTCGAGACGGGCGATGACCGATGCGATCACTGACGTGCTGCTCGGCGCGCGCGACGGCGACGCCCGGGCCATGGACCGCCTCTTCGAGTCGGTCTATGACGAGCTGCGCCGGGTCGCGCACGCCGCCCTCCGGAACGAGCAGACCGGCCATACCCTGAGCACCACCGGGCTGGTCCATGAGGCCTACTTCAAGCTGGTGGACCAGACTCGGGTCGAGTGGCACGACCGCGCGCACTTCTTCGGCGTCGCCGCGCGGGCGATGCGACAGATCCTGGTCGAATACGCCCGTCGCCGGGGCGCGGTAAAGCGGGGTGGCCAATTCCGGCTGGTGGCGCTCGAGGAGGGGCTGGTGCCGGCGGACGAGCGGGCCGACGCCCTCGTGGCGGTGGACGAGGCGCTCACCCGGCTCGCCGAGCACGACCCGGCGATGGCCCGGGTGGTGGAGTGCCGGTTCTTCGCGGGGCTGACCGAGGAGGAGACGGCGGAGGCGACCGGCGCGAGCGTGCGGACGGTCCAGCGCCAGTGGCGGCGGGCCAAAGCGTGGCTCTACCAGGAGCTCGCGTCGTGACGACCGCCCGGTTCGACTGGCACGAGGCCGACCGGCTCTTCGACGCCGCGCTCGAGCTGCCCGCCGAGGAGCGGGCGCGGTGGCTCGCCGAGCACTGCCCCGATCCGGAGCTCCGCGGGCATGTGG